>NZ_JBFRER010000084.1:0-32441 GCF_052114405.1 Streptomyces sp. M-16
GAGCCGGTACGGCGGCCGCGGCCGCCGGAGGCGGGGGCGGCACCCGTGGCGGAGCCGGTGCGCGGGCCGCCCGAGCGGCGGCGCGCGGAGCCCGAGCCGGAGCCGGAGCGCTGCTTCGGCGGGGTCGCGACCGGGACCTCCAGCACCACGGGGATGCCCGAGGGCTCCCGGGCACCGGTCAGGCGGGACAGCTCGTCGTCGGAGGACTTGATCTGCGCGGTGCGCGGGGTGATCCCGGCGTCCGACATCAGCCGGGTCATGTCGCGCTTCTGGTCGGGCAGGACCAGGGTGACGACGCTGCCGGACTCGCCGGCGCGGGCGGTACGGCCGCCGCGGTGCAGGTAGTCCTTGTGGTCGGTGGGCGGGTCCACGTTGACGACGAGGTCGAGGTCGTCGATGTGGATGCCGCGCGCGGCCACGTTGGTGGCGACCAGTGCGGTGACCTCGCCCGTCTTGAACCAGTCGAGGGTGCGGTTGCGCTGCGGCTGCGAGCGTCCGCCGTGCAGGCCGGAGGCGCGGACGCCGTCGGCCAGCAGCTTCTTGACCATGCGGTCGACGCCGCGCTTGGTGTCGACGAACATGATCACCCGGCCGTCGCGAGCGGCTATGCGCGTGGCCACGGCCTTCTTGTCGGTCTCGTCCATGACGTACAGGACGTGGTGCTCCATCGTGCTGACCGCGCCGGCGGACGGGTCGACGGAGAAGGCGACCGGGTCGGTGAGGAACATCTTGACGAGCTTGTCGATGTTCTTGTCGAGGGTCGCCGAGAACAGCATGGTCTGGCCGCCGGGCTCGACCTGCTTGAGCAGGGCGGTGACCTGCGGCATGAAGCCCATGTCGGTCATCTGGTCGGCCTCGTCGAGGACCGTGACGGCGACCTGGGAGAGGTCGGCGTCGCCGCGGTCGATGAGGTCCTTGAGGCGGCCGGGGGTGGCGACGAGCACCTCGGCGCCGCGGCGCAGGGCGCCGGACTGCCGGTTGATCGACATGCCGCCGACGATGGTGGCGATGCGCAGGTTGACGGCCGTGGCGTAGGGGGCCAGGGCGTCGGTGACCTGCTGCGCGAGCTCGCGGGTCGGTACGAGGACCAGCGCGAGCGGCGCCTTCGGCTGCGCGCGGCGGCCGGCGGTGCGGGAGAGCAGGGCCAGGCCGAAGGCCAGCGTCTTGCCGGAGCCGGTGCGGCCGCGGCCGAGCAGGTCACGGCCGGCGAGGGAGTTCGGCAGCGTGGCGGCCTGGATGGGGAACGGCTCGGTCACGCCCTGGGCGGCGAGGGTCTTCAGCAGCGCCTCGGGCATGTCCATGTCCTCGAACGCGGCCACCGGCGGGAGGGCCGGGGTCAGCGGATCGGGCATGGTGAATTCTTGCGGCCGGGCAACGGGGGCGGACTTCTGCCGTCCCGCGCCAGCCTTCGGACGTCCCTGGGCCGCACCTCGGCCCCGGGTGGGGCGGCGGCTGGGTCGTGCGGAGCTGGAGCTGGTCATGCGGAAAAAGCCCTCCTGAAACCGGCAGGTGCGAAACAGCGGTCGAGACAGCAGACAAGCCGGGGCCCGCACCTCGCGGCGCGGACCCCGGCATGCTGAAGAAATTAGGCGGGGAGGATGTTC
This sequence comes from Streptomyces sp. M-16, assembly GCF_052114405.1. Taxonomy (NCBI): domain Bacteria; kingdom Bacillati; phylum Actinomycetota; class Actinomycetes; order Kitasatosporales; family Streptomycetaceae; genus Streptomyces; species Streptomyces sp. M-16. Next base: position 1,605 of record NZ_JBFRER010000084.1, read on the forward strand.
TCCGCCTGGGGGCCCTTCTGGCCCTGCGTCACGTCGAAGGTCACGCGCTGACCCTCGGTGAGCTCACGGAAGCCCTGGGTGGCGATGTTCGAGTAGTGGGCGAAGACGTCCGGGCCGCCACCGTCCTGCTCGATGAAGCCGAAGCCCTTTTCCGAGTTGAACCACTTCACGGTACCGTTAGCCATTTGAATCTCCTGAATAGGCGGCAAGGGCCCCATCCGGAGATTCCGGTAAAAACAATTAAAGCGCCTGTCGGAGCATTCCCGTCAGGCGCACATAAAGTTCATGGGTACCACAACTGCAACAGCCCCAAAGCTATCACACCTCCCCCGGGGAGCGCCTCCGCCCGTACGTAACCCTCTGGCCACGGCGGGCGTGACCCGGGTCGACGGGGCCGGGGCCGCACGGCCCCGGCCCCGGCCCCGGCCCCCAGGGGGGTCAGAGGCGTTCGATGATCGTGACGTTGGCCTGGCCGCCGCCCTCGCACATGGTCTGGAGGCCGAAGCGGCCGCCCGTGCGCTCCAGTTCGTGCAGGAGGGTGGTCATCAGCTTGACGCCCGTCGCGCCCAGCGGGTGGCCCAGGGCGATGGCGCCGCCGTTGACGTTCACCCGGCCGGGGTCGGCTCCCGTCTCCTTCAGCCAGGCCAGGACCACCGGGGCGAAGGCCTCGTTGATCTCCACCAGGTCGATGTCGGAGAGGGTCAGGCCCGTCTTCTTCAGGGCGTGCGCGGTCGCGGGGATCGGCGCCGACAGCATCCGGATCGGGTCCTCGCCGCGGACGGACAGGTGGTGGACGCGGGCCCGGGGGGTGAGGCCGTGTTCGGCGACCGCCCGCTCGGAGGCGATCAGCATCGCCGCCGCCCCGTCGGAGACCTGGGAGGAGACGGCCGCGGTGATGGTGCCGCCCTCGACGACGGGCCGCAGGCCGGCCATCTTCTCCAGGCTGGTGTCCCGGCGCGGGCCCTCGTCCACGCGCACGTCCCCGTAGGCGACGGTCTCGCGCTCGAAGCGGCCCTCGTCGATGGCCCGCAGGGCCCGCCGGTGGGAGCGCAGGGCGAACTCCTCCATGTCGCGCCGGGAGATCCCCCACTTCTCGGCGATGAGCTGCGCCCCGTGGAACTGGTTGACGGGCGCGTCCCCGTAGCGGGCGCGCCAGCCCGCCGATCCCGCGTAGGGGCCCTCGGTGAGGCCCAGGGGTTCGGCGGCCTGCCGGGAGGCGAAGGCGATGGGGATCATCGACATGTTCTGGGTGCCGCCCGCGACCACCAGGTCCTGGGTGCCGGACAGGACGCCCTGCGCCGCGAAGTGGACGGCCTGCTGGGAGGAGCCGCACTGGCGGTCGACGGTGACGCCGGGCACCTCCTCGGGCAGTCCGGCCGCCAGCCAGGCCGTGCGCGCGATGTCCCCGGCCTGCGGGCCGACGGTGTCGAGGCAGCCGAAGACCACGTCCTCGACGGCGGCCGGGTCGATCCCGGTCCGCTCGACCAGCGCCTTCAGGACGTGGGCGCCGAGGTCGGCGGGGTGCACGGCGGACAGGCCGCCGCCCCTGCGGCCCACGGGGGTGCGTACGGCGTCGACTATGTAGGCCTCGGGCATCGGGACTCCTCCGGTGGTTACGTGCGTACGGCGATCCCGTCCAGCACCATCGACAGGTACTGGCGGGCGATCTCCTCGGGGCTGTGCTGTCCGCCGGGCCGGTACCAGGAGGCGGCGACCCACACCGTGTCGCGGACGAAGCGGTAGGTGAGGCGGATGTCGAGGTCGGCCCGGAAGACCCGGGCGGCGACCCCGCGCTCCAGCGTCCCGAGCCACGCCTTCTCGAACTTGACCTGCGAGTCGGAGAGGTAGTGGAAGCGGGGCTGGGCGGACAGGGTCCGCGCTTCCTTCTGGTAGATGGCGACGGCGGCGCGGTGCCGGTCGATCTCCCGGAAGGACTCGGTGACGAGGGCCTCGATGGTCTCCCTGGGGCCGAGACCGGCGGCCAGGACGGTGTCGTAGCCCGCCCACAGCTCGTTCAGGAAGGCCGAGAGGATCTCGTCGAGCATCGATTCCTTGGAATCGAAGTGGTAGTAGAGGCTGCCGGCGAGCATCCCGGCGGCGTCGGCGATCTTGCGGACGGTGGTGGCGTTGTAGCCCTGGGCCGCGAAGACCTCGGCTGCGGTGTCGAGGAGTTCGCGTCGGCGCTCGGGTGAGGCCGTCACCTGCGGCTTCTTCTTGTTCGTTGGCACGGGCCCATTCTGCGGCTACGCGTGCTGGCTGCTGACCGAGACGGTCTCGCCCGTCATGTAGGACGAGTAGCCGCAGGCCAGGAAGACGATGACGTTGGCGATCTCCCAGGGCTGCGCGTACCGGCCGAAGGCCTCGCGGGCGGTGAGCTCGGTGAGCAGCTCCTCGCTGGTGACCTTCACCAGGTGGGGGTGCATGGCCAGGCTGGGGGCGACCGCGTTGACCCGTACGCCGAAGCCCGCTGCCTCCAGCGCCGCGCAGCGGGTCAGGGCCATCACCCCGGCCTTGGCTGCGGCGTAGTGGGCCTGGCCGGTCTGCGCGCGCCAGCCGATGACGGAGGCGTTGTTGACGACGACCCCTGGGCGGCCGGCGGCCTTGAGGGAGCGCAGGGCGGCGCGGGTGCAGCGGAAGGTGCCGTTCAGGGTGACGTCGAGGACGCGGGACCACTGTGCGTCGGTCATGTCGACGAGGTCGGCGGTGCCGCCGAGCCCGGCGTTGTTGACGATGACGTCGAGGCCGCCGTGGAGCTCCTCGGCGCGGGCGAAGAGGGCCTGGACCTGGTCCTCGTCGGTGACGTCGCAGGGCAGTGAGGCGACGCGGTCCGCGCCGAACTCGGCGGCGAGGGCCTGCTCGGTCTCCTTCAGCCGGCGGGCGTGGGCGTCGCCGATGAGGATGCGGGCGCCTTCCTCCAGGAAGCGGCGGGCGGTGGCGCCGCCGATGCCGGCCCCGGCGGCGGCGGTGATGACGGCGGTGCGGCCCGCCAGCAGGTCGTGGGCGGGGACGTACGCGGGCGCGGTCATGTCCGTGCCTCCTTGGGAAGGCCGAGGATCCGCTCGGCGACGATGGTGCGCTGGATCTCGTCGGAGCCCGCGTAGATGGTGTCGGCGCGGGAGAAGAGGAAGAGCCTCTGCCAGTCGTCGAGGTCGTACGGGTCCCCCTGCGCGCCGCCCGCGAGGAGGGAGGTGGCGCCGCGGACGTCCATGGCGAGTTCGCCGAGGTCGCGGTGCCAGCGGGCCCAGTACAGCTTGGCCAGGGAGGGTGCGGTACCGGGGCTCAGGGCGGTGGCGCGCATGGTCTCCAGGCCGATCCAGGCGCGGACCAGCCGGTCGCGGACCAGCGGGTCGGCGAGGGCGCCGTTGCGCGCGGCCAGTGCGGCGAGGTTCTCCAGTTCGCGGCGGAAGCCGACCTGCTGGCCGAGGGTGGAGACGCCGCGCTCGTAGCCGAGGGTGGCCATGGCGACGGCCCAGCCGTCGCCGGGCGCGCCGACGACGTGGGCGGCGTCGGTGCGGGCGCCGTCGAAGAAGACCTCGTTGAACTCGGAGGTGCCGGTGAGCTGGACGATGGGCCGGATCTCGACCCCGGCCTGGTCCAGGGGGACCAGGAGGTAGGACAGGCCCGCGTGGCGCCGGGAGCCGGGGGTGGTGCGGGCGAGGACGAAGCACCACTGGGACTCGTGGGCGAGGGAGGTCCAGATCTTCTGGCCGTCCACCACCCACTCCCCCTCGTCCAGCCGGGCGCGGGTGCGGACGTTCGCGAGGTCGGAGCCGGCGTCGGGCTCGCTGTAGCCCTGGCACCACAGTTCGCGCACCTCCCGGATGGCGGGGAGGAAGCGGGCCTTCTGTTCCTCGGTGCCGTGGGCGATGAGGGTGGGGCCGAGGAGCTGTTCGCCGATGTGGCCCACGCGGGCGGGGGCGTCGGCGAGGGCGTACTCCTCGTGGAAGGCGATCTGCTCCTCGGTGCTCGCGCCGCGGCCGCCGTAGCGCTCGGGCCAGCCGAGGCAGGTCCAGCCGTGGGCGGCCATGTGGCGTTCCCAGGCGAGGCGTCCGTCGAACTCCTCGTGTTCGCGGCCCGGTCCGCCGCGGCCCTTGAGGGCGGCGAACTCACCGGTGAGGTGGGCCCGTAGCCAACTCCGAACCCCGGTGCGGAACTCCTCGACGCTGCTCATGGCCGTACGTTAACCTACCAAACACTTGTTAGGGAAGGATGTCCGCATGCCCGACGCCACCGACGCCCCACCGGTGCTGTACGAGCGGCGCGGCCCCGTCGCGTACGTGACGATGAACCGCCCCCGCTACCGCAACGCGCAGAACAGCGCGATGACCTACGCCCTGGACGACGCCTTCTACCGGGCCTCCGACGATCCGGAGGTGAAGGTGGTGGTGCTGGCCGGGGCCGGCGGCCACTTCTCCGCGGGCCACGACATCGGCACCCCGCAGCGCGACGCGCACCTGCCCTTCGAGCGGCGGGCCGGCCTGTGGTGGGACCACTCGGCCCGGCCGGGCGCCGAGTCCCGCTTCGCCCGGGAGTCGGAGGTCTACCTGGGGATGTGCCGGCGCTGGCGGGAACTGCCCAAGCCGGTGATCGCCTCCGTGCGGGGGGCCTGCGTGGCGGGCGGGCTGATGCTGGCCTGGGTGTGCGACCTGATCGTGGCGAGCGAGGACGCCTTCTTCTCGGACCCGGTCGTGCGGATGGGCATCCCCGGGGTCGAGTACTTCGCGCACCCGTGGGCGATGCCCCCGCGGATCGCGAAGGAGTTCCTCTACACCGGCGACCGGATGCCCGCCCGGCGGGCGTACGAGGTCGGCATGGTCAACCGGGTCGTGGCCCCGGACGCACTGGCCGCCGAGACCGACCGGCTGGCCCTGCGGATCGCCGAGATGCCCCCGTTCGGGCTGGCCCTGACCAAACGGGCCGTCAACCAGGCCGAGGACCTCCAGGGGATGCACGGCGGCATGGACTCGGTCTTCGGACTGCACCACCTGGCGCACGCCCACAACGCCGAGACGGCGGCGGACTCGCTCGGCGGCATGGACGTGGCCGCCATGAAGGAGGCGAACGGCTGATGGACCTGACCGAGACCGCGGAGGTGGCGGCCTTCCGGGCCGAGGCGCGGGCCTGGCTGACCGCGCACGTACCGCGGCGGCCCCTCCCCTCGCTGGAGACCGCGGAGGGCTTCGAGGCGCACCGGGAATGGGAGGCGCGGATGGCCGCGGACCGCTGGTCGGTGGTGTCATGGCCCGAGGAGTACGGCGGCCGGGGCGTGGACCTCGAACGGTGGCTGGTCTTCGAGGAGGAGTACTGGGCGGCGGGCGCGCCGGGCCGGGTCTCGCAGAACGGCATCAGCCTCCTCGCCCCGACCCTCTTCGACCACGCGAGCCCCGCCCAGCGGGCCCGGGTGCTGCCCTCCATGGCGAGCGGCGAGGCGATCTGGGCGCAGGCCTGGTCCGAGCCGGAGGCGGGCTCCGACCTGGCCTCGCTGAAGTCCCGGGCCGAGYGCACGGAGGGCGGCTGGCTGCTGTCGGGGCAGAAGACCTGGTCCTCGCGGGCCGCGTTCGCGGACCGGGCCTTCGGCATCTTCCGTACGGACCCCGGTGCGGACCGGCCCCACCGGGGGCTCACGTACCTGATGTTCGGCCTGCGGGAACCGGGGGTGACGGTGCGGCCCATCGGCCGGCTCGACGGCAAGCCCGCCTTCGCCGAACTCTTCCTCGACCGGGTCTTCGTACCCGACGAGGACGTGATCGGGGAGCCGGGCCAGGGCTGGCGGATCGCGATGGCGACGACGGGCAACGAGCGCGGGCTGACCCTGCGCTCCCCCGGCCGGTTCCTGGCCGCCGCCGACCGGCTCCTGGCCCTGTGGCGGGAGCGGGGCGACCCGGCGGACACGGCCCTGCGCGACCGGGTCGCGGACGCGGTGGTCGGGGCGCGCGCCTACGAGCTGTTCACCCGCGCCGGCGCCTCCCGCTTCGCGGCGGGCACCGCGATCGGCGCCGAGTCCAGCCTGAACAAGGTGTTCTGGTCCGAGTACGACATGGCCCTGCACGAGACGGCCCTGGACCTGCTGGGCCCGGACGCCGAGCTGGCGGAGGGCGAGTGGGCCGAGCCGTGGGTCTTCTCCCTGGCCGGGCCGATCTACGCCGGCACCAACGAGATCCAGCGCGACATCATCGCCGAGCGGCTGCTCGGCCTCCCGAAGGGCCGCCGCTGATGCGCTTCCTGCCGACCGAGGAACAGGACGACTTCACCCGTACGCTGCGCTCCCTCCTCGGCGCCGCCGGGGTGCCCGCGGCCGTGCGGGCCTGGGCCGCCGGGGAGCACGGACCGGGGCTCGCCCTGTGGTCGCGGCTCGCGGACACGGGGCTGTTCGCGCTCGCGGTGCCGGAGGCGTACGAGGGGATGGGCCCGCTCCCGGTGGAACTGGCCCTCGGCTTCGTGGAGCTGGGCCGGGCCGGCGTCCCCGGGCCGGCCGTGGAGAGCGCGGCGGCGGCGGTGCTCCTGGCGCACCTCGGGGACGAGGCACTGGCGAAACGCTTCCTCCCGGGGCTGGCGGCGGGTACGGCCCCGGCCACGCTGACCCTGCCGGCCGGCTCCCCGTACGCCTTGGACGCGGACGCGGCCACCTGGCACTTCACCGTCTCGGCGGCGGGGGAACTGCGCCTCGCCCCGGCCGGGACCACCGTCACCCCGCTGGCCTCCCTCGACCCGGCCCGCAGGCTCGGGGCCCCGGCGGACGGCGGGGAACTCCTCGCGGCGGGCCCGGCCGTCACGGCCGCCGCGCGGGCGGCCCTGCGGTGGGCGCGGCTGCTGACGGCGGCCCAGTGCCTGGGCGTCGGCGAGGCCCTGCTCGGGCGGACGGTCGAGTACGCGAAGCAGCGCACCCAGTTCGGGACGCCGATCGGCGGTTTCCAGGCGGTCAAGCACCGGCTGGCGGACACCCTGCTGGGTCTGGAGTTCGCCCGGCCGCTGCTGTGGGCGGCGGCGCTGTCCCTGGAGCCGGGCGAGGTCGCGGCGGCGAAGCTCGCCGCGGGCGGGGCGGCGTACGCGGCCGCGCTGACCGCGCTGCAACTGCACGGGGCCGTCGGCTACACCGAGGAGCTGGACCTGTCGCTGTGGCTGCGCAAGGCCCGGCCGCTGCGGGACGCGTGGGGCACGCCCGCGCAGTGCCGGGCGCAGGTGCTTCAGTCCCGGGAGCGGTAGTACGTCACCAGCACGGTGTTCACCAGCGCCAGGCCGGCGAACCACAGGGCCTGTGGGCGCATCCCCAGCCCGACGAGGGCGAGGGCCGCCGACCCGAACACGACGGCCTTCACCGCGAGTACGGCCGGCAGCGGGACCCGGTAGCGGGCGCGCGGAGCGGCGAAGGCCCCCCACAGGACGGCCGCGGCGCCCGCCACCACCGCCCCGAGCAGCGCGCCGACGACGAGGTGGCCGCCCCACTCGTAGCCCCAGACGGCGAGCGCGAGGAGGGCGGCGACCTCCAGGAGGAACGCGAGGAGTTCGTTGGCCTGCCGGAACGCGCGGTGGGCCGCGGAGACGGCCGCCATCACGGGTTCCGGGCGAGGTGCAGGGCGACGGTGTACGGCTCCTCCACCGTCCCGTCCGGGAAGAGGCCCTCCAGCCGGGCGCGCTCGGCGTCCATGAACGTCCGGGTGCCCTCCTCGCCGAGGAGCAGGAAGGCCGAGTGGCTGGAGAGGTTGGCCAGGTGGGCGTCGAGGGGGATCCGGCGCGACCAGGCGACGGTGCGGGTGGCGAATCCGGAGCCGATGCCCTGCGGGAGGGTGCGGAACCGGGTGGCGCCGTCCGCCTCGAAGAACGCCCGGATCCGCGCGCCCTGTTCGGCGACCCAGGGGACGGCCTCGTCTATGTCGTTCCACCAGATGGCGAGCGCGCCGCCGGGCCGCAGGACGCGGCGGGCCTCCGGGACGGCGAGGGCGGGGTCCGTCCAGTGCCAGGCCTGCGCGTACGTGACGAGGTCGAAGGCGCCGGTGGACAGGGGCAGTCGGTCCCCGTCGCCGCGGACGACCGGGATGTCCGGGTGCGCCCGCCGGAACTCGGCGGCCATCCCGTCCCCGGGCTCGACGGCGACCACCTCGGCCCCGCGCCGGCGCATCGGTCCGGTCCCGAGGCCGGTCCCGGCCCCCACGTCGGCCACCCTGGCGCCGGCGAGCGGCCGGCCGGCCAGCTCCTCGACGGCGTCGTACAGCGCTTCGGGATACCCGGGGCGGTGGGCCGCGTAGAGCGCGGCGGCCGCGTCGAAGGAACGGGCGCGTCTCGTCATGCGCCCATTGTTTGCGATCCCCCTCGCCCTGACCAGCCCTTTCCTCCCACCCGCAGGCCGCCGGGGCCTGGTCTTCACATGACACATCGGGTGATGCGCGATTTTCCCGACTTTGTCATCACATTGCCTGTCGTTTACGGTGTCGGAGGCGCGGGACGAACCGCGTCCCGATTCGCGGGAGGTGATCAGCGTGCCTATTGGCAGTAGTCCCAGGGCGTATACGCCACCGATCCCGCTCGACGCGCTGCGCTAGTCGCGCCTCTTTATCCCCATCCGACTTTATCCGGATCCGACTTATCTGGGTCCGACTTATCCGGATCCGACTTTATCCGGATCCGACACCGCATCGGCGTGCCCCGGCACGTCCGCCGGTGTCCGGGGCGCGCGACGTCGATCACGCACCGCATCCCCCGACTTTCCCGGCGAAACACGTTGCCCCACGTTTACCGCCGCATCACGCCCGAGATCCGCGGAAGGAATGCCATGACCAACATGACGCCGACGACCCACGACAACACCCTCATGCCGGCCGAGACGGTGGAGGAGCACGCCCAGAAGGTGGAGCTGCTCCGCGAGATCAACCGGGAGATCCGCGGGCTGAACCAGGAAATGGAAGACATCCGGGAAATCACCGAAGACCAGTTGAAGGTCACCGTGGAAACCCGGAAGGTGAGCGCCTGGACGGCGATAGCCGTGGTGCCCGGCGCTCTGGCGTCGCTCTACGGCTCCAATTTCGAGCACATGCCCGAGCTGCAGTTCAAGTACGGCTGGCCGCTGTTCCTCGCCGCCCTGGCGTCCACCGCGCTGGCCACCTACTTCACGGTCAAGCGCAAGGGCTGGCTGTAGGCGGCCCGCCACCGACCAGAGGAAGGGAAATCACATGTCGGACAATCCCGTGCGCTCCGGCCCGGCCGGGCTCACCCCGAAAGACCTCGACGCCTACTCGAACGAAGAACTCCGCGATTTCCTCCAGGGAGTCCGCCGGTACCGGAAGGAATTGGTACTGCTCCACCGGAAGTCGGTGGAGCTTTACCAGGGGACCAGGGTCACCCGGAGGGTGACCTCGTGGCTCGTGGTGTTCATGATTCCCACGCTGCTGGGCGGCATCTACTCGGCGAACTTCCACCAGCCCGAAGCCGCCTACGTCTGGGCGTGGCCCGCCTTCCTCCTCCTGGTGGCCGGTTCGGGGATCGCCATGTTCACCCACCTGCGGCGCAGGGACTGCATCTAGCGGAGGCGAGGACCCATGACCCGCAGCACACGGCGGGGCGGCTCGGGGGGCCGCCCCCGCCACACCGCACGCATCGCCGTCCCCTCGCTCCTCCTCGCCGTGGCCCTGCTCTTTCCGCAGCTGCTGCCCAATACGCCGGGCAACCTGGGCAGCCTCGTCGAGACCGCCCTCCCGTGGTTCGCCGTCGCGGTGGCGGCCCTCCTCCTGTGGGCGGCGGGGCGTGGCACACGACTGGGGATGGCGGCGGCCCTGGTGCCCCTCGTGGCCTGGTGCCTCCTCTTCCTGCCGACCCTGACGGCGCCGCCCCGTGCGGGGGCCGGCGACTTCAGGGCCCTGTCCTTCAACGTCGGCGGGGCCCGCACCAGCCCCGAGGCCGTCGCCCGGGAAGTGATCGCCACCGGCGCCGATCTCGTCGCCCTGGAGAAGGTCCCCCTGGGGGCCGTCCCCGCGTACGAGAAGGCGCTCGCCGCCGCGTACCCCCACCACACCACCCGCAACACCCTCGGCCTGTGGTCACGCCATCCGCTGCGCGAGGTGGAGGCGCTGGACCTGGGCGGCCCCTGGCCGCACGCGATCCGGGCCGTCGCCGGCACCCCCGGCGGGGACACCGCCGTCTACACGGTGCGCCTGCCCTCCGTACGGGTCCGGGCGAGCGAGGGCTTCGCCATCGGGCCCCGCGACGCGGCCGCGGCCGAACTGGCCGACCGCATCGCCAGGGATCCGGCCCCCCGCATGATGCTGCTCGGCGACCTCAACGGCAGCCTGCACGACCGGGGCCTGGCCCCCCTCACCCGGCACCTGGAGCCCGCCCAGGAGCACGCGGGCCGGGGCTTCGGGTTCACCTGGCCCGCCCCCTTCCCCGTGGTCCGGATCGACCACGTGCTGCTGCGCGGCCTGGAGGCCACCACCACGAGCGTCCTGCCCGACCTGGGCAGTGACCACCGGCCCGTCCTCACCGAGGTGAGACGCACGGCGTGACGAGCGGGCATGGCGCCGGCCGCGGTACTAGGCGCGGCGCAGCGAGAGGCGCATGAGGGTGGCCGTCTGGAAGAGGAGGAGGACGGCGGTGGCGGCCTGGGCGGCCCACTGGGCGGGCCCGGTGTCCGGCCGGTCGTACGCCGCCCAGGCCGCGGCACCCGCCAGGGCCACGCCCACCGCGACGGCGGCGACGAGGAAGCGGCCCGCGAACTCCGCCGACGTGCCCTGGGGGACCGCGGAGCCGAGGACGAACACCCCGAGCAGGACCGGGATCCATGGTGCTCCGGAGTCGCGCAGCAGGAAGGCGGCGCCCGCCTCCACGGCGAGGAGCAGGCAGGCGCGCAGGAGGAAGCCAGGCATGGACACATCATGCCGGGGAATCCGGCGTGCGCACCCGCCCACCGCCCGCATAAGATCCACCGCAAGGGCGGGGTCGTAGTACAGAGGTCGTTGCACCCCCCTGCAAGGGGGAAGACGCCGGTTCGAATCCGGCCGCCCCGCCCCCTCCTACGCAGTCGCCGCCAGCCAGGCCGCCGCGCCCGCGAGCGCCGCCCGCCCGGCCTGCAGCGGCAGGCCCAGGAAGCCGTGGAAGACCCCCGGGTGGAGCCGGACCTCGCAGTCGACCCCCGCTTCCCCCAGCCGGCGCGCGTACGCCAGCCCCTCGTCCCGCAGCAGGTCGCAGTCGGCGAGGAGGATCAGCGTGCGGGGCAGTGCGGCCAGCGCCTCCAGGCCGGCCCGCAGCGGGGAGACGTGCGGGTGCGCGGGGTCGCCGCCGTACTGCTCCCAGTACCAGGCCATGTGCGCGGCGGTGTGGAAGTGGTCCCGGCCGTACGTGGTCACCGACCCGGAGCCCATGGAGGCGTCCAGCGGCGGGTACGCCAGCAGTTGCCCGGCGGCCAGTCCGGGTGCGCGCAGCGCGGTGACGGCGGCCAGGTTGCCGCCGCTGGAGTCCCCCGCGACCACCACCCGCCCCGGGTCACAGCCCAGCGCCCCGGCTTCGGCCCGCGCCCACAGCAGTACGCGGAGGGCGTCGTCGGAGGCGGCGGGCCAGGGGTGTTCGGGGGCCAGCCGGTAGTCGGCGGAGACGACCACCGCCCCGGAGGCGGCGGCCAGCTTCCGGCACAGGGCGTCGTGCGTGTCCAGCCCGCACATCACCCAGCCGCCGCCGTGGAAGTACACGGCGAGCGGCCGGCCGGCGGCTCCCGGCGCGGGGTCGTAGATCCGCACCGGGACCCCGCCCGCGTCGGCGTCGCGCACCGAGGCCACCTCGGGGCCGGGCGGGCCGGGCACGGCCGCCGCCCGCAGGGCCGTCACGTCCCCGGGTCCGGGGAAGACCGCCGCCATCGCGTCGCACAGCCCCCGCGCGGCGGGGGAGAGCCGCCCGCTCATCCGGCCGTCATCCCGCCGTCGACCGCGAACTCGGTTCCGGTCACGTACGAGGAGGCGTCCGAGCACAGGAACAGCACCAGCTCCCCGACCTCCCGGGGCCGCCCCATCCGGCCCAGCGGCACGTGAGACCAGTCCCGTCCGGCGACCGCGTCGGCCACCATCGGGGTGTCGATGGCCCCCGGGTGTACGGAGTTGACCCGGATCCCGTCCCCGGCCAGGTCGAGCGCGGCGGACCGGGTCAGCCCGCGCAGGGCGAACTTGGTGGACCCGTAGGCCGCGTGGCCCGGTATGCCGACCAGGCCCGCCGTGGAGGAGATGTTGACGACCGAGCCGCCGCCGGCCGCCCGCAGCACGGGCGCGACGGCCTGGATGCCGAGGAAGGGCCCCAGCAGGTTGACCCGCAGCAGTTCCTCGAAGCCCTGCGCGCTCTGCTCCTCCACGTGCGCGGTGCGCCACAGGGCGGCGTTGTTGACGAGTGCCGAGACGGTCCCGAAGGCGGCCACCGCCTCCCGTACCACCTGGGCCCAGCTGCCCGCGTCGGCCACGTCGTGCCGTACGTAGAGCGCGCGGTCCCCCAGCGCGGCGGCGACCGCCCGGCCCTCCTCCTCGCGGACGTCGGTGACGACGACCCGCGCCCCGGCCTCCGCGCACAGCCGGGCCTCCTCGGCGCCCTGGCCGCGTCCGGCGCCGGTGATCACGACGACCTTCCCGTCGAGGGAGATCACGGCTCAGCCCTCCAGTTCCGGGGCGCGGAAGTGCGGGATGACCTTCTCGCCCCACTGGCGGATGGTCTCCATGCAGGCCTCCTGCGGGACGGTGCCCATCTGGATCAGGCACATGACCTCGTCGACGCCGATCTCGCGCAACTGCTCGACGTAGGCGACGGCCGTCTCGGCGCTGCCGTAGGCGTGGTCGGCGTTGTAGGTGCCGGTGTCGACCGGGCGGGCGGGGATGTTCGCCTCGTGCAGCCGGGCGACGAGCTCCTCGCGGCCCCGGTCGAGGGCGCCCACGTGGTCCTCGTCCTCGGCGTAGCCCGTCGGGGCGGGCGCGTTGCCGTACCAGTGGGCGATGGACTCGGCGAAGAAGCGCTGCCCGCGCGTGCCCAGGCGCAGCGCGCGCTCGGCGTCGTCGAGGACGATCGTGGGGCAGAGCGCGGAGAGGTGGTCGTTGACCCGGTCCGAGACGAGGCGCTCGCCGGTGCGGGTGGCGATGGCCTCGTCGTAGACCTTGCGCATGGCGCGGACGTCATCGGCGCCGGCGAAGCCCATCACCAGGGCTCCGATGCCCAGTTCGGCGGCGAGCTTGAGGGTGTCGTGCTTGGAGCAGGCCATGAACAGGGGCGGGTGCGGGTCCTGCACCGGGCGGGGCAGGATCGCGCCGGGGCCGATGTCGAGCGATCCGTGCCATGCGAACTCCGGCTCCCGCCAGGCGGCGGAGAAGATCCGCAGCGCCTCCTCCATCTGCGGGTAGGTGTCCTCGGGGTTCACCCCGTACATGGACATCTCCTGGCGGGTGGCCCCTCGCCCGGCACCGATGTCGACGCGGCCGCCGGAGAGCACGTCGAGCATGGCGGCCCGCTCGGCGACGCGCACCGGGTGCTGGTAGGCGAAGGGCATGGTGACCACGCCATGGCCGATGCGGATCTTCCGCGTCCGGGCGGCGACCCAGGTCAGGAAGATCTCGGAGGCGCTCATGTGGGCGTACTGGGTCAGGGAGTGGTGTTCCACGGCCCAGATCCGGTCGAAGCCCATCTCCTCGGCGAACACGGCCTGTTCGACGCAGTCGTGGATGACCTGGCGTTCGCGTTCGGGGGTGGGGTCGACGAGCTGCGCCTCGAAGATCATCGAGAACTTCACGGTGCGGTCCCTCCATCCAGCTGTGGGCAGGTATTTCTATTAGGAATACTTCTAGCAGTCATGCCCTGTCGGGGGAAGGGCATCGCGGGGACCGGCCATAGACTGCGCTGCGTGGCAGACGAGACGAACACGCGCACGCTCCCGGCGACCAGCTGGGCGGTGCTCGGCCTGCTCTCCTTCGGCGAGGAGCTGTCGGGCTACGACCTGAAGAAATGGTCGGACTGGTCGCTGCGCTTCTTCTACTGGAGCCCGTCCTTCAGCCAGATCTACAGCGAGCTCAAGCGGCTGGAGAAGGCCGGCTACGCCTCCTCGCGGATGGTCGCCCAGGACACCGGCACCCGCGACAAGCGCGTGTACCGGATCACCGACGAGGGCATGGCCGCCGTACGGGAATGGGCGCGCGAGGCGCCGGTCGACCCCCCGGTCCTCAAGCACGGGCCGATGCTGCGGCTGTGGCTGGGCCACCTGCTGGAGCCGGAGCAGATGCGCGACATCCTGTTCCAGCACCAGGAGTTCGCCGAACGGATGCGCCGCCGGGCGGTGGCGGACGTGGAGGGGGCCCAGGACGAGGCCGCATGGGCCTACCCGACGCTCACCCTCAAGTGGGCGGAGCGGTACTACGCCTCCGAGCGGGACCTGGCCGCCGCCATGCTCGCGGACATCGAGGCGCTCGCCCCGGCCCCGGAGTCCGGCACCCGCCCGTAGGCGCGCCGGAAGTAGAGCAGCGGCGCGCCGTCGCGGTGCACCGCCGCGGCGGTGACGCGACCGAGCGCGATGGCGTGGTCGCCGCCGTCCAGCACGCCCTCCAGGACGCACTCGACGGTGGCGAGCACCCCGTCGAGCAGCGGCGCCCCGGCGGCGCCCGCGTACCAGGGGACGCCGGCGAACTTGTCGCCGCCCGTGACGGCGAAGCGGCGGCACAGCTCCAGCTGGTCGGCGGCCAGGACGTTGACGGCGAAGGCTCCCGCGGCCCGGATCACCGGCCAGGTGGTGGAGGTGCGGGCCGGGCAGAAGCAGACCAGCGGCGGGTCCAGGGAGACGGAAGAGAACGACTGCACGGCCATTCCGACGGGGCGGCCGTCGCTGCCGCACGCCGTGATGACGGCGATGCCGGTGCAGAAGCCCGACAGGACCGACTTCATGTCGTCGGCGACGGCGGCGGTGGCGTGCACGGCCGGAGCGGCGGGAGCGGCGGGAGCGGCGTGGGTCGACACGGGAACCTCCAGGGAAGTTATTCCTACTAGGTATATGCCTAACCAAAACAGCTGTGATTGGATACCGCCCACGCTCGCTCGTCAAGTAGGGAGGGTTCGTGACCAGCCCCCGCCAGACCCCGCAAGTGCCCCCGCCCCGAACGCCGTTGGCTCCCCCGTCCGCGCCGCCCGCCACCCTCGCCTTCCTCGCCGCCCACGCCGCCGCCGCGTACGGCGACCGGGAGGCGCTCGCCGACGGAGAGGTCCGCTGGACCTTCGCCGAACTGGCCGCGGAGATCGCCGCCGCCGCCCGCGCCGCCATCGCCCACGGCATCCGCCCCGGCGACCGGGTGGCCCTCTGGGCCCCGAACGGCCACCGGTGGATCACCGCCGCCCTGGGCGCGGTCGGCGCGGGCGCCGTGCTCGTCCCGGTCAACACCCGCTACAGGCCCGCCGAGGCCGCCGACGTCATCCGCCGCAGCGGAGCCCGCGTGCTGTTCACCGAGCGCGGCTTCCTCGGCACCGACTACGCCCGCGACCTGCACGCCTCCGGAGAGGACCTCGGAGCCCTGGCCTCCACCGTGATCCTGCGCGGCGGACGGGGGGAGGAGTCCTGGGAGGCGTACCTGAGCGCCGGGCGGTCCGTGTCCGAGGCGGAGCGCGCCGACCGCGCCGCCCGCGTCCGCCCCGACGACATCGCCGACGTCCTCTACACCTCCGGCACCACGGGCCGCTCCAAGGGGGTCACGAGCACCCACGCCCAGACCCTGCGGCTCTACGCCTCCTGGTCGGAGCTGGTCACCCTGCGCCCGGGCGACCGGTACCTGCTGGTCAACCCGTTCTTCCACACCTTCGGCTACAAGGCCGGCGTGCTCGCCTGCCTGTTGCGCGGGGTCACGATGCTCCCCGAGGCCCGGTACGACACGGACCGCATCCTGCGGCGCATGGCCGAGGAACGGGTCACCTGCCTGATGGGGCCGCCCACCGTCTTCCACGGCCTGCTGCGCCACCCGGACCGCGCCGCCCACGACCTCTCCGCGCTGCGGCTGGCCGGCACCGGCGCCGCCCGCGTGCCCGCCTCCCTCGTCGAGGAGATCCGCGAAGGACTGGGCGCACCCCACGTGTTCACCGCCTACGGACTGACCGAGTGCGGCGGGGTCGTCTCCGTCTGCCCCACCGACGCCGACTCCGACACGCTCGCCCGCACCGTCGGCCCGCCCCTGCCCGGCACCGAGGTGCGGATCACCGGACCGCTGGGCGCGGTGCTGCCCGCCGGGGAACCCGGCGAGGTGCAGGTCCGCGGCTACCACGTCACCCCCGGCTACCTGGACGACCCGGCGGCCACCGCCGACGCGATCCTGCCCGGCGGCTGGCTGCGCACCGGGGACGTCGGCGTCCTGGACGGCCGCGGTTACCTCGCCATCACCGACCGGCTCAAGGACATGTACGTGGTCGGCGGGTTCAACGCCTACCCGGCGGAGGTGGAGAACGTGCTGGTGACCCACCCCGCGGTGGCGGACGCCGCCGTGGTCGGGGCCCCCGACGAACGGCTCGGCGAGGTGGGCGTCGCCTACCTGGTCACCAGCGCCCCGGTCACCGCCGAGGAACTGACCGCCTGGGCCCGGGAGCGGCTGGCCAACTTCAAGGTGCCCCGGCGGTTCACGGTGGTCGAGGAACTCCCGCGCAACGCGGGGGGCAAGCTGCTGAAGGAACGGCTGCGCCGCGCGGCCCGGGGGGAGTCGGCATGAGCGGCGGCCCGGACCTGGGAACCACCCCGGAGCAGGACGAACTGCGCGACGCCGTCAGGGCGGTGCTCGCCCGGCACCCCGGCCACGCGGCCTGGGGCCCGCTGACCGGGCAGGTGGGCGTGGCCGCGCTGGCGGTCCCCCCGGAGTACGGCGGGCTGGGCTGCGGGCCCGCCGAGACCGGGGTGGTGATGGCGGAGCTGGGCCGCGCGCTGAGCCCCGTACCGTACCTGGGCTCGGCGGTGCTGGCCGTGCAGGCGCTGCTCGCGTCCGGGGACCGGGAGGCCTGCGCACGGTACCTGCCCGGGCTGGCGGACGGGTCTGCGGTGGGGGCGCTGGCCTGGGCGGAGGGCCCCGACGACAGCTCCGCGACCGGGGCCGGACCCGGGGCCGGGCCCGCCGCGGGGCGGGGCGGGTGGGAGGACGGGGACCTCGTCACCCGGGCCGAGCCCGCCGGATCCGGCTGGCTGCTCACCGGCACCAAGCGGTACGTCCTGACCGGCCCCGGGCGGCCCGGGCCGCTGCTGGCCTTCGCCCGGCGCCGGGACACCGGCCGCCTCGGCCTGTTCGAACTCGACGGCCCGCCGGACGGGTTCGCCGTACGGTCCACCATGGACCCGACCCGCCCGCTGGCCGTCCTGTCCCTCGACCGGACCCCGGCCCGGCTGCTCTCCCCCGACGGCGGGGCCGTCCTCGCCCGGGTCCGCGACCTGGCCTGCACCGCGCTCGCCGCCGAACAGGCGGGGGCCGCCGGGCGGGCCCTGGAGGTGACGGTCCGCCACGCGAAGGACCGTACCCAGTTCGGCCGCCCCATCGGCTCCTTCCAGGCCGTCAAGCACCGGCTCGCCGACCTGTACACCGCCGTGGAGACGGCCCGCGCGCTCGCCCGCGCCGCGGCCGCCTCCGACGCCGCGCCGCAGCTGGCCGCCGCCGCCAAGTCGGCCTGCTCCGAGGCGTACGCGTACGTCGCGGGCGAGATGATCCAGCTGCACGGCGGGATCGGCATCACCTGGGAGCACGAGGCGCACACCTTCTTCAAGCGCGCCCACGGCTCGGCGCAGCTCTTCGGTCCGCCCGCCGCCCACCGGGAGCGGCTGGCCGCACTCCTGGGGTACGCCCCGGCCCGCTGACGTCTCGGGCCCGTCACGGGCAGCGCCATGGATCTCCACGCGGCGGAAGCGGCCGCTGCGGCACTCGCGAACCTCTACGGGAGCGCCGGGGTGTCGCCGCTGCGGGGCGGCGCGCGGCGGGGATCGTGCGCGCCTGAGCCGCGGGCGACGGGGGCCGCGCTTTCATGGGGCCATGACGACGAACAACTGGGCAGCGTTCGAGAAGGCGGAACCCGAGTTCGCGGCGGCCGTGCGGGCCCGCTTCGCGCAGTACCCGCACCACGTCCTGGGCACCCTGCGCAAGGACGGCTCGCCCCGCCTGAGCGGGCTGAACGTCGACTTCCGCGGCGGGGAGATGTGGCTCGGCATGATGCCGGGCTCGCTGAAGGCCCTCGACCTCCAGCGCGATCCGCGGTTCGCCCTGCACACCAACCCCGGCGGGGGCGAGGACATGCCCGACGGGGACGTGCGGATCTCCGGGCGGGCGGTGGAGATCGTGGACCCGCCGGAGCTGCACCGGTACGCCGAGGAGACGGAGTCCCCGCACCCCTTCCACCTCTTCCACGCCGAGCTGAGGGAGGTCGTGCGGGTCTCGGTGGAGGGCGAGGAACTGGTGGTGCGGACGTGGACCCCGGCGCACGGGCTGCACACCCTGCGCCGGGGCAACGACGACGAACCCGCGCGGGAGGACCCCGTCAGCTGAACGGCAGGCCCGCGAGCGGGCCGCGCACCGGAGCGTCGGCCGGCAGGCCGCCGACCGGTCCGAGGGCGGCCGGGTCCACGTCCACCCAGCTCCGGTCGATGTTGATCGTCACCCCGCCGTACGAGGCGTCGTGGTCCCCGCGGAACTGGTGGGCCCGGCGCGGCCCGGCCCACTGCGCGGTGTGCTCGGGCAGGCCCATGTCGGCGTCGGTGACGGAGGCCGCCAGGTTCCAGCGGGCCACCCACAGCACGTCCGGCATGGCCTGCGGGGCCTGCTGGTAGTGGGCGCTCAGCGCGCTGGCCCCGGAGCTCGCGGAGACGTACGCCGCCGCACGGTAGCCCAGCTCGTGCAGGCGGACCGTCCAGGCGGTGAGGTAGGCGACGACGGGGGCGTCCCAGGTGGCCCGGTCGGTGTAGTTCTCCAGGTCGTTGTAGAGCACCGTGCCCGCGTCCAGGCCGAGCGAGCGGGCCGCGTCGGCGGCGCCGTCGGCGGCCTCCCGGCCCTGGTCGTTGGCCCGGGAGGGGTCGGTGGACAGACCGGTGCTGGAGCTGTTCCAGGGCTGCAGGCCCACCCAGATCGGCATCAGGTGCCAGCCGGCCGCGGCCTGCTTGCGGACCCAGCCCGCCGTCAGCTGCGGCTGGGCGCAGGCGCGGGCACGGCCGCCGATGTAGATGCCGACCGCGCCGAAGGGGGAGTCGGCCCGCCAGGCGTCCATCGCCCGCTGGGTCGGGGCGGTACAGGCGTCGAAGCCGGTGCCGGTGAAGGCCTCCTGGGTGGCGCGGGGCGCCGCCGCCGGGCCCGCGGCGGTGACCACCGGCGCGGTGGCGGGAGCCGGTGCGCCCTCCAACGCGGCGGCCCGGGCCAGCAGGCCCCGTACGGCGGCCGGGTCCTCCCCGTAGGAGAGGGTGGCCATCACCCCGGTCCCGCGCAGGGCGTAGCGCAGCTCGCGGCTGTCGGCGTCGGCGGGCGGCAGCGCGGTGCCGGCGTCGACGGGGAAGGTGGGGATGTCGGCGCGGGGCGGGGCGCCGTCGATGGGCTCCAGGTGCAGGGTGTCGGCGCGGTGGGCGACGGCCCGGCCGGAGGCGCATTCGGCCTGGGTGCCGGCGTGCCCGAGGTAGAGCGCGGGGCGGTCCAGGCGCAGGCAGGCGTCGGGGTGGCGGTCGAGGTCGACGACCTGCCAGCCGGCGGGGAGGGTGACGTGCAGCCCCTGGTAGTCGACGGTCCGCCCGCCGTCGGCGCCCGCGGCGGCGACGGCGGGCGACAGGGGGGCGACGGGCAGCAGCAGGGCGGCGCCGAGCAGGCACCGCAGCAGCGTTCGGGAGGGCATGGCGCCCACAGTTACCAGACCCCGGCCCCGTCAACCGCGGTCCTCCGAGGCCCGGTCCTCCGTACGGCCTACCGCCCCCGGCCGCCGTCCCGCCCCGCGCGGGTCCCCGGCCGGGCCGCACCGGCCGACCCCCACGCGGCCGGCGCCGCCCCGCCCCCCTCGGGCCGGGGGCGGCGTCCGGGCGTCTCCCCCCGGTACCCGGACTCCCCCCGCGGGCCGGAGGGCCACCCCAACGAGTGGTCCCCCGGCTCCCACCACGCCGGGCGCGGCGGCCCCCGGCCCCGCCTCCGGCGAGTGAGACGAGGACCCGGGAGATCGCCGCCCCGGTCGCCGAGGGCCTCACGACGGCGGCCACGCGGCCCGCCTCCACCTGAGCCCCCGTACGGTGGACACCCACCTCTCCCACGTCTACCGCAAGACCGGCGTCACGACCCGCGCCGCCCTGGCCGCCCTCGCGGCCCGCTCGTCCCCGTCCCGTTGAGCACGCGTCCCGGCGCCCGGCCCCCCGTCACCGGAGGCACCGGGGACCACCCCGCGCCGGTACGGGCGGCGGCCCGTCGCCGGACCGGCCGCGAGGGCCCGGCCCGTACGGCCTACCGCGCGGCGGCGGCCCGCACCATGTGCACGTCCACCGCGTCCTGGGCCTCGACGGTGAACCCGTACCGCTCGTACAGCCCCCGTGCGGCGCTCCCCCGCAGCACGGTCAGCCGCACCTCGGCCCCCTCGGCGTCGGCCCGCGCCAGCACACCCTCCAGGACCCGGGTCCCGATCCCCCGCCCCTGGTGCGCCGCGTCCAGGTAGAAGTGCTCCAGCACCAGTCCGCCCCGCGCGGGCCGCACGGTGAGACTCCCCACCGGCTCCCCGCCGGCCTCGATGACCCCGGAGTGCTCACCGCCGAACGAATCCCGGACCAGCTGCCGGGCCCGATGGTGGTCGTAGCGCCCGAGCCGCTCCAGGTCGGCCCGCATCACGGCCGCCTTCAACTCGGCGACCCACTCGACGTCCCCGTCCCTCACACCCCGCACCCGTAGATCCATCCCGCCAGTGTCACCAGCCACTCCCGAGGGCGTCGTCAGTGGTGCCGCCTACTGTGAACACAGGCATTTGTGATCACTGATTCCGGGGGGAAAGTCATGAACC
Source organism: Streptomyces sp. M-16 (assembly GCF_052114405.1). NCBI lineage: Bacteria > Bacillati > Actinomycetota > Actinomycetes > Kitasatosporales > Streptomycetaceae > Streptomyces > Streptomyces sp. M-16. The sequence goes on from NZ_JBFRER010000084.1 coordinate 22,560, forward strand.
ACACCCGCACCACCCACATCGCCCGCACGGCCATCACCCTCACAGCTGCGGCCGCGGCCCTGGCACTGACCACAGGGGTGGTCCAGGCGTCCGCGGCGGAGCGGGAAGTGATCTCCCACCCGGGCCCCGACGGCCTGATCTGGGTCCCGGAGACCACCGGTTCCAGCGGCTTCGTCTCGGGCGGCCTCGCCTCCCACCTGGACACCTTCACCACCTTCGCCTGCGAGGGCGGCGGCAGCATCGAGGTGTCGTTCCGCCTCGACGACCACCCGGACCGCAACCCGGCCCCCTTCACCCTGACCTGCCCGACGGGCACCCCGGCGAGCATCACCGTCCCCCTCGGCACCGGCCTGTCCGGCGGCTTCGGCGCCACGGTGACGACCTCCACCCCGACGACCCGCTGGGGCGCCACGGTCGTCCAGCCCGAGTAACCGACACCGCCCGGCCCGGCGGTCCCGTCACGGGCCGGGGCTCGGCTCCCCGCCGGCCCGGCCCGTTCACGAACAGTGGATCCGGCTCCGCTCCCGTGGCGCACCGGCCGCCGCCCCCCGAACGCCACCGCGCCCGCCATCCCTGGTCGGGGACATGGCGGGCGCGGTGTCAGAATTCCGCACGTCGTTGTACGGACCGTATGAGGGGTCCCGCCCCACGGACGGGGCGGGGGTACCACAGGTCACTCCGCATACGGTACCGACGGCCGGAGGCCGGCGCAGCCGGGCGAAGCCCGGGAGGCCGCCAGCGGCCGAGCGGTGCGAGCCCGGCGTCCCAGAGAGGTCATGGCGGGCGCGGTGTCAGAATTCCGCACGTCGTTGTACGGACCGTATGAGGGGTCCCGCCCCCGGAGGGGGGCGGGGGCGACGGTGGTTACACCGTCAGGGAGCGGTCCGTCGGCTTGACCGGGTACGGGAGGGCGCTGGTGCCGGTCAGGAAGCGGTCCACGCCGCGGGCGGCCGAGCGGCCCTCCGCGATGGCCCAGACGATCAGCGACTGGCCGCGGCCGGCGTCACCGGCGACGAAGACGCCGTCGACGTTGGTCGCGTAGGCGGCGTCGCGGTCGATGTTGCCCCGCGCGTCCAGCTCCAGCCCGAACTGCTGGACCAGGCCGTTCTCCTGGTCGGTGCCCGTGAAGCCCATCGCCAGGGTGACCAGCTGCGCGGGGAGGACGCGCTCGGTGCCCGGCTTCTGGACGAGCTTGCCGTCCTCGAAGGCGACCTCGATCAGGTGGAGGGACTGGACGTTGCCGTCCTCGTCGCCCTCGAAGTGGGTGGTGGAGACGGAGTAGACCCGCTCGCCGCCCTCCTCGTGGGCCGAGGTGACCTTGTAGAGCATCGGGAACGTCGGCCAGGGCTGGTTGGCGTTCCGGTCCTCGCCCGGCTTCGGCATGATCTCCAGCTGGGTGACCGAGGCGGCGCCCTGGCGGTGGGCGGTGCCGACGCAGTCCGCGCCGGTGTCGCCGCCGCCGATGACGACCACGTGCTTGCCCTCGGCGGTGATCGGCGGGGCCAGGAAGTCGCCCTCCTGGACCTTGTTCGCGAGCGGGAGGTACTCCATCGCGAGGTGGATGCCGTTCAGCTCCCGGCCGGGGACCGGCAGGTCGCGGGAGACGGTGGCGCCCGCCGCGATCACCACCGCGTCGAACCGCTTGCGCAGGTCGGTGGCGGTGATGTCACGGCCGACCTCGATGCCCGTGCGGAACTTGGTGCCCTCCGCGCGCATCTGCTCGATGCGGCGGTTGATGTGCACCTTCTCCATCTTGAACTCGGGGATGCCGTAGCGCAGCAGCCCGCCGATGCGGTCGGCGCGCTCGTACACCACCACGGTGTGGCCGGCCCGGGTCAGCTGCTGGGCGGCGGCCAGACCGGCGGGGCCGGAGCCGATGACGGCGGCGGTCTTGCCGGACAGGCGCTCGGGCGCCTGCGGGGTGACGTCGCCGTTGTCCCAGGCCTTGTCGATGATCGAGACTTCGACGTTCTTGATGGTGACGGCCGGCTGGTTGATGCCGAGCACGCACGCGGACTCACAGGGAGCCGGGCACAGACGGCCCGTGAACTCCGGGAAGTTGTTCGTCGCGTGCAGCCGCTCCGACGCCGCCGCCCAGTCCTCGCGGTACGCGTAGTCGTTCCACTCGGGGATCAGGTTCCCGAGCGGGCAGCCGTTGTGGCAGAACGGGATGCCGCAGTCCATGCAGCGCCCGGCCTGCTTGCTGATGATCGGGAGCAGCGAGCCCGGGACGTAGACCTCGTTCCAGTCCTTCAGCCGGTCGGCGACGGGACGGGAACAGGCGGTCTCGCGGGGGGTGGTGAGGAAGCCCTTCGGGTCAGCCATGGGTCGCCGCCTCCATCATCTTCTCCGTGGTCTCGGACTCCGAGAGTCCGGCCAGCTCGGCGGCGTCCTTGGCGGCGAGCACTGCCTTGTACGTGGTGGGGATGATCTTGCTGAAGCGGGCCACCGCGGCGTCCCAGTCAGCCAGGAGCTTCGCGGCCACGGTCGAGCCGGTCTCCTCCTCGTGGCGGCGCACCACATCGTGCAGCCACTGCCTGTCGGCGTCGCCGAGGTCGGTCTCGACCGCCTGCGTGTTGCCGACGTTGACGTTGTCCGGGTCGAGGTCGATGACGTACGCGACGCCGCCCGACATGCCCGCCGCGAAGTTGCGGCCGGTCTCGCCCAGGACGACCGCCCGGCCGCCGGTCATGTACTCGCAGCCGTGGTCGCCCACGCCCTCCGAGACGACCAGGGCGCCGGAGTTGCGGACGCAGAAGCGCTCGCCGGTGCGGCCGCGCAGGAACATCTCGCCGCCGGTGGCGCCGTAGCCGATGGTGTTGCCGGCGATGGTGGAGTACTCGGCGAGGTGGTCGGCGGCGCGGTCCGGGCGGACGACGATCCGGCCGCCGGAGAGGCCCTTGCCGACGTAGTCGTTGGCGTCGCCCTCCAGGCGGAGGGTGACGCCCTTCGGCAGGAAGGCGCCGAAGGACTGGCCGGCGCTGCCGGTGAAGGTGAGGTCGATGGTGTTGTCGGGCAGGCCCGCACCGCCGAACTTCTTCGTGACCTCGTGGCCGAGCATGGTGCCGACGGTCCGGTTGATGTTGCGGATCGCGACCTGGGCGCGGACCGGCTGGGCCGCCTCCGCGGTATCGGCGTTCAGCGCGTCGGCCGCGAGCTTGATCAGCTCGTTGTCGAGGGCCTTCTCCAGACCGTGGTCCTGCTCGATCAGGGCGTGGCGGACCGCGCCCTCGGGCAGCTCCGGCACGTAGAAGAGGGGGGCGAGGTCGAGCCCCTGCGCCTTCCAGTGCGTGACGGCCTTGCTGGTGTCGAGGAGCTCGGCGTGACCGACGGCCTCCTCGATCGTGCGGAAGCCCAGCTCGGCGAGGATCTCGCGCACCTCCTCCGCGATGAACTCGAAGAAGTTGACGACGAACTCGGGCTTGCCGGAGAAGCGGTCGCGCAGGACCGGGTTCTGGGTGGCGATGCCGACCGGGCAGGTGTCCAGGTGGCAGACGCGCATCATGACGCAGCCGGAGACGACGAGCGGCGCGGTCGCGAAACCGAACTCCTCGGCGCCGAGCAGCGCGGCGATGACCACGTCGCGGCCGGTCTTGAGCTGACCGTCCGTCTGGACCACGATGCGGTCGCGCAGCCCGTTGAGCAGCAGGGTCTGCTGGGTCTCGGCGAGGCCGAGCTCCCAGGGGCCGCCCGCGTGCTTGAGCGAGGTGAGCGGGGAGGCGCCCGTTCCGCCGTCGTGGCCGGAGATGAGGACGACGTCCGCGTGGGCCTTGGAGACACCGGCGGCCACGGTCCCGACGCCGACCTCGGACACGAGCTTCACGTGGATGCGCGCGGCCGGGTTGGCGTTCTTGAGGTCGTGGATCAGCTGGGCCAGGTCCTCGATGGAGTAGATGTCGTGGTGCGGCGGCGGGGAGATGAGCCCCACGCCCGGCGTCGAGTGACGCGTCTTTGCGACCCACGGGTAGACCTTGTGGCCGGGCAGCTGGCCGCCCTCGCCGGGCTTGGCGCCCTGCGCCATCTTGATCTGGATGTCGTCCGCGTTGACCAGGTACTCGGAGGTGACGCCGAAGCGGCCGGAGGCGACCTGCTTGATCGACGAACGCCGCGCCGGGTCGTACAGGCGGTCCGGGTCCTCGCCGCCCTCACCGGTGTTGGACTTGGCGCCCAGCTGGTTCATGGCGATGGCGAGGGTCTCGTGCGCCTCCTTGGAGATGGAGCCGTACGACATGGCGCCGGTGGAGAAGCGCTTGACGATCTCGGAGACCGGCTCGACCTCGTCGATGGAGATCGAGGGGCGGTCCGAGGCGAAGCCGAACAGGCCGCGGAGCGTCATCAGGCGCTCGGACTGCTCGTTCACCCGGTCGGTGTACTGCCGGAAGATGTCGTACCGGCGGTTGCGGGTGGCGTGCTGGAGGCGGAAGACCGTCTCCGGGTCGAAGAGGTGCGGCTCGCCCTCGCGGCGCCACTGGTACTCGCCGCCGATCTCCAGCGCGCGGTGCGTGGCCGCGATGCCGGAGGCCGGGTACGCCTTGGCGTGGCGGGCGGCCACCTCCTTGGCGACGACGTCCAGGCCGGCGCCGCCGATCTTGGTGGCGGTGCCGCTGAAGTAGGTGCCGACGAACTCCTCGTCGAGGCCGACGGCCTCGAACACCTGGGCGCCGCGGTAGGAGGCGACCGTGGAGATGCCCATCTTGGACATGACCTTCAGGACGCCCTTGCCGAGCGCGTAGATCAGGTTCTTGATGGCCTGCTCCGGCTCCAGGCCGGACAGGAAGGTGCCCGCGCGCAGCAGGTCCTCGACGGACTCCATCGCCAGGTACGGGTTGACCGCGGCCGCGCCGTAGCCGATGAGCAGCGCGACGTGGTGGACCTCGCGGACGTCACCGGCCTCGACCAGCAGACCCACCTGGGTGCGCTGCTTGGTGGCGATGAGGTGGTGGTGCACCGCGGAGGTGAGCAGCAGCGACGGGATCGGCGCGTGCTCGGCGTCCGAGTGGCGGTCCGACAGGACGATCAGGCGGGCGCCGGCCTCGATGGCCGCGTCGGCCTCGGTGCGGATCTCCTCGATCCGCGCGGCGAGCGCCTGGCCGCCGCCCGAGACCCGGTACAGGCCCGAGAGGGTGGCCGCCTTCATGCCCGGCATGTCGCCGTCGGCGTTGACGTGTATGAGCTTGGCCAGCTCGTCGTTGTCGATCACCGGGAAGGGCAGGGTGACGCTGCGGCAGGACGCGGCGGTCGGCTCCAGCAGGTTGCCCTGGGGGCCCAGCGAGGACAGCAGCGAGGTGACGAGCTCCTCGCGGATGGCGTCCAGCGGCGGGTTGGTGACCTGCGCGAAGAGCTGGGTGAAGTAGTCGAAGAGCAGCCGGGGGCGCTCGGACAGGGCCGCGATCGGCGAGTCCGTGCCCATGGAGCCGAGCGGCTCGCCGCCCGTGCGGGCCATGGGCGCGAGGATGACGCGCAGCTCTTCCTCGGTGTAGCCGAAGGTCTGCTGGCGGCGGGTGACCGAGGCGTGGGTGTGGACGATGTGCTCGCGCTCGGGCAGGTCCGTCAGCTCGATCTCGCCGGTCTCCAGCCATTCGGCGTAGGGGGCGGCGGCGGCCAGCTCGTTCTTGATCTCCTCGTCCTCGATGATCCGCTTCTGGGCGGTGTCGACGAGGAACATCTTGCCGGGCTGCAGGCGGCCCTTGCGGACGACCTTGGCCGGGTCGATGTCCAGGACGCCGACCTCGGAGCCGAGGACGACGAGGCCGTCGTCGGTGACCCAGTAGCGGCCGGGGCGCAGACCGTTGCGGTCGAGGACCGCGCCGACCTGGGTGCCGTCGGTGAAGGTGACGCAGGCCGGGCCGTCCCAGGGCTCCATCATCGTGGAGTGGTACTGGTAGAACGCGCGGCGGGCCGGGTCCATGGAGGTGTGGTTCTCCCACGCCTCCGGGATCATCATCAGCACGCTGTGCGGCAGCGACCGGCCGCCGAGGTGGAGCAGCTCCAGGACCTCGTCGAAGGAGGCCGAGTCGGAGGCGTCCGGGGTGCAGATCGGGAAGATGCGGTCCAGGGCGCCGTCGCCGAAGGCGCCGGAGGCCAGCTGGGACTCGCGGGCCTTCATCCAGTTGCGGTTGCCCTTGACCGTGTTGATCTCGCCGTTGTGCGCGACGAAGCGGTACGGGTGGGCGAGCGGCCAGGACGGGAAGGTGTTCGTCGAGAACCGGGAGTGGACCAGGGCGAGCGTCGACGCGAAGCGGCGGTCGGAGAGGTCCGGGAAGAAGGGCTCCAGCTGGCCGGTGGTCAGCATGCCCTTGTAGACGATGGTCCGGGCGGAGAGCGACGGGAAGTAGACCCCGGCCTCGCGCTCGGCGCGCTTGCGCAGCACGAAGGCCTTGCGGTCCAGCTCGATCCCGGTGGTCCCGTTGCTCACGAAGAGCTGCGAGAAGGCCGGCATGGTGGCGCGGGCGCCGTTGCCGAGCAGGTCGGGGGTGACCGGGACCTCGCGCCAGCCGAGGACCGTGAGGTTCTCCTCGGCGGCGAGGGCCTCGATCCGCTCCACGGCGACGGCCTGTGCGGGGCCGTCGGCGGGGAGGAAGGCGATGCCGACGGCGTACGCGCCGGCCTCGGGGAGCTCGAAGCCGGCGACCTCGCGCAGGAAGGCGTCCGGCACCTGGGACAGGATTCCGGCGCCGTCGCCCGAATCCGGCTCGGATCCGGTGGCGCCCCGGTGCTCAAGGTTCCGCAGTACGGTCAGCGCCTGCTCGACGAGGGTGTGGGTCGCCTCGCCGGTGAGGTTCGCCACGAATCCGACGCCACAGGCGTCCTTCTCGTTGCGCGGGTCGTACATGCCCTGCTGGGCGGGGCGACCGTCCATGGGCGACCAGGCGGTGGTGCTGGGGCCGGTCGCGGAGTGCGTGGATGCGGAACGCATCGGCTCTCCCGTCGTCGTCGTGGCATATGTGCATAGCCGAGGGACGACGTTGGCCCTCTGCGAAATTTCGTGCAGGTTACATGATGACGGCAATCCCGAGAAGCGGATATGGCGTTCCAGCATGCGGACTCGACACGAGGCGGGAAAGAAGGACCTTCGCTGGGCTGCGGGGGCTCCCACAAGGACTTCTGCGGACGCAGCACGGGGCGGAGGTCCCGGCGCGATGCGGGCATCGTTGCCCGGGCGCCCTGGTCTGATGCCCCGCGGTCACGGAATCGAAACCGCCGGGTAACGGACTACTTATGTTGCGCACTGCATAGTGTCTCACTCTCGCGGCGGTTAGCCTACGACGCCACCGATCCAGGTTCCCAGGATGTACGTCACACCGGCGGCCGCACCACCCAGGAGCAGCTGACGCGCGCCGCTGTACCACCAGGACCGGGCGGTGACCCGGGCGACGACCGCGCCGCAGGCGAAGAGTCCGACGAGCGCGAGCAGCACGGCCGGCCACAGGGCGGTCGCCCCGAGCAGGTACGGCAGCAGGGGCAGCAGCGCGCCCAGCGCGAAGGACCCGAAGGACGAGACGGCGGCGACGAGCGGCGAGGGCAGGTCGTCCGGGTCTATGCCGAGCTCCTCGCGGGCGTGGATCTCCAGCGCCTGCTCCGGGTCGCGGGAGAGCTGCATGGCGACCTCGCGGGCGAGGGCGGGCTCGACGCCGCGCGAGACGTAGAGCTCGGCGAGCTCCTCCATCTCGTCGACGGGGTGCTTGCGCAGCTGCTGGCGTTCCACGTCCAGCTCGGCCAGGACCAGCTCGCGCTGCGAGGCGACGGAGGTGTACTCCCCGGCCGCCATCGAGAAGGCGCCGGCCGCGAGGCCCGCCAGGCCGGTGATCACGATGGTCTGCGGGGCGACGGCGCCGCCGGCCACGCCGGTCATCAGCGCGAGGTTGGAGACGAGGCCGTCCATGGCGCCGAACACGGCGGGCCGCAGCCATCCGCCGTTGACGTCGCGGTGGGTGTGGTTGTCGCGGTGGGCGGTGTGCAGCGGCGCTTCGATGTCGATGATGGACATGCGTCGAATCTCCCCTTTTCGTACGAGTGGGTACGCGAAGGCAACGCGCAGCCGTGCCCACCATCCGGGCACCCCCTGAACACCTCGAAACTACGCACGATTTCTGCCGCCCGCCAGCAAGGAAGGCCGTACTTACCTGGGGTTTCACGGGTCGGCGACCGGGTGACGGCGAGGTTCGCGGGGTGTTTCGCGGCGAGCGACAAACCTCATGCCGTGGCACAAATCCCCCAAGGGCTCATCATGAGTCCCATCAAGTGGAGAGGCGCGCCATGGAGCTGATCGCATCCCTTCCGCAGGCCCATCCGCAGGTCGTCCTCGAACGGGCCAGGGGCGCTCTTCTCGGCCTCGCGGTGGGCGATGCGCTGGGCGCCCCCGCGGAGAACATGAAGCCGTCGGAGATCCGGGCGAAGTGGGGCCGCATCGAGGGCTTCGTCTCGGACGACCCGGCGGGCACGGACGACACGGAGTACGCCATCTTCTCGGGCCTGCTGCTGGCCCGGCACGGCTCGGCGCTCACCGTCGCCCACGTCGAACGGGCCTGGCACCACTGGATCGCGGACCTGGACGAGGGCCCCTTCCGCGGGGCCGGCTTCTCGGAGCGCGGCACCCTGGAGAACCTCCGGCGGGGCCTGGCCGCGCCCATCTCGGCGCAGCACCGCCACGCCTGGAGCGACGGCCTCGCCATGCGGGCGGCCCCGTTCGGGGTGTTCGCGGCGGGCCGCCCGGCGGAGGCCGCCCGGCTCGTCGCCATCGACGGTTCGGTCAGCCACGACGGCGAGGGCATCTACGGGGGCCAGGCCGTGGCCGCCGGGGTCGCGGCGGCGATGGCGGGCGGCTCCCCCGCCTCCGTGGTCTCGGCGGCCCTGTCGGTCATCCCGTCCGACTCCTGGACGGCCCGCTCCCTGCGGCGCGCCGTCACCGCCGCCCCGCGCGGGGAGCGGGCGGTGCGTTCGGCGGTGGTCATCGGGGGCTACCCGTGGACGGACCTCGCCCCGGAGGCGGTGGGTCTGGCGTTCGGGGCCTTCGCCGCCTGCGCGGGCGACTTCTCCGCCTCCGTCCTGACCGCCGTCAACATGGGCCGGGACGCCGACACCACCGCCGCCGTGGCGGGCTCCCTGGCCGGGGCCCTGTCCGGCGCGGCCGCGATCCCCGCCGCCTGGGCATCGGCCATCGGCCCGGTCCGGGGCAGCTGTCTCCCCTCGATGCGGGGCTACCACGTCCTGGACATCGCGGACCTCCTCACCCCGGAAACCGAGCCGCCCCGATGACCCCGAACCCCACCCTGCCCCCGACCCCGACCGCAGCTCCGACGGCGACTCCCCCCACGGCCCCGACTCCGGTCCCGACCGCGGGCCCGACTCCAGGCCCGACCACGAGCCCGACTGCGGGCCCGACCACTGGCCCGACCGCGGGCCCGGCCACGACCACGGCCCCGACCCCGGATCCGGCCGCGAGCCCGGATCCGGCCGCAGGCCTGGCCGCGGGCCTGGCCCAGCCGGTGCCCCCCGCTCCGACTCCGACTCCGGCCCAGGCCACGGGCACGGCTCCGGCCCCCGGAAGCCGCGGAGTAGCGGAAGCCTCCGGGGTCGCCGCCGCCCCGACGGTCCTGACGGCGGCTCCGACACCGGGCCCGGCCGTCGCCACAGCCGCGCCCCCGGCTCCGGCGGTGCCCCCCGCTCCGACTCCGACTCCGACTCCGGCCCAGGCCACGGGCACGGCTCCGGCCCCCGGAAGCCGCGGAGTAGCGGAAGCCKCCGGGGCCGCCGCCGCCCCGACGGTCCTGACGGCGGCTCCGACACCGGGCCCGGCCGTCGCCACAGCCGCGCCCCCGGCTCCGGCGGTGCCCCCCGCTCCGACTCCGACTCCGACTCCGGCCCAGGCCACGGGCACGGCTC
>NZ_JBFRER010000085.1:0-31831 GCF_052114405.1 Streptomyces sp. M-16
CCGACGGGCCGCGCCGGCCCCCGGCGCACGACGGCGGCCACGGGGACGCGCACCCCGGCGGGGCGGCCCCGACCGCGGCCGACCCCGCCGAAGCGGCGCTGATCGGCGAGGAGCACGCACGGGCCCACGCGGGGCGCCGCCGGGCCGCCCGGGACGCCGGCGGCTACCCGCAGGCCACCCGTACGGCGAGCCTGGCCGCGCTGACGGACTCCCAGGCCCGCGCCAACGCCGCGTTCCCCGCGGCCCGGTTCGGCCGGTTCGCCGAGTTCTTCCCCTCCCCCGACTTCGGGGTCCACCTCGCCCAGCTCCCCACCGGCAAGGTGCTGCTGTTCTCCTTCGAACGCGTCGAGACCGACCCCACCATGGAGACCGGCCCCACCGACCGGATCGGACGGACCAACGCCGGCCGCGCCTTCCTCTGGGACCCGGCCCGCGGAACCGGCGCGCGGGCCTTCAAGGAGGTCCGGCCGCCGACCGTCCTGATCCCGGACGGCACCCTCTCCCCGCGCCCCGCTCCGTTCTTCTGCGCCGGACACGCCTACCTGCCCAACGGGATGGTCGCCGTGTTCGGCGGCAACAACGGCGGCAAGGGGGGCAGCGGCGCCCGCCTCTCCTTCGTGTTCGACCCCTGGACCGAGACCTGGTACCGCAACCGGGACATGTCGGTGGGCCGCTGGTACCCCTCGGTGGTCACCGGCGCGGACGGCCGTCAGATCATCATGTCGGGCCAGTCCGAGCGCGGTACGGGCACCCCCACCCCGGTGGTGGAGCGGTTCCCGGCGAAGCGGCTGCCCGTCCCCTGGCGCACGTACGACATCCCCCTCGACATCGCCGCGGAACGCTTCCGCGCGGACGCCCCCTTCCGCAACGACTACCCGCACCTCTTCTCCCTGCGCGACGGCATGATCTACGGCCTGGGCCGCGACGCCGACCAGCAATGGCTGTTCGACCCCGTCAAGGAGACCCGCCGCGACCTCCCCCGGCGTCCCGCCGACTTCCGCGGGTACGGATCCGCCGTACCGCTCCCGGCCGGCCTGCGCGGCCCCGACTCCGTCCTGGTCCTCGGCGGCGACCCGCGCGATCCGAACACGTACAGGCTGTCGGGCGCGGGGTGGACCACCGAAGAGCCCCGGGCCTTCGGCCGCACCCAGGACGACACCCTGATCCTGCCCGACGCCACCCTGCTCACCGTCAACGGCGCCCTGAGCACCCGGGACTACGGCAACGGCCCCTTCAACCCGAAGGCCGACCTCAAGTACCGGCAGACCGAACTGCGCGGCGCGGACGGCCGCTGGCGGCTGGGCCCCGCCCAGCGGCTGCCGCGCGGCTACCACTCCAACGCCCTGGTCATGCCGGACGGCCGGGTCATGGTGACCGGTGACGAGCTCCAGCAGATCGCCAACGATCCCGACATCCGCGATGCGATGGACGGCAGCATCGAGCTCTACGAACCCGCGTACCTGCACCGGGGTTCCCGGCCCGCCCTCGACCGGGCCCCGGGGGGCGAGCTCCCCCACGGCGCGGCCTTCGAGGTGCGCAGCTCCACCGCGTCCGCCGTGCGACGGGCCGTCCTGCTGGCGCCGACCACGGTCACCCACGCGGTGAACACCAGCCAGCGCCACCTGGAGCTGCCGGTCACCGGGGTGCGCGGCGACACGATCACCCTGCGCACGCCGGCCACCCCGGCCGACGCGCCGCCCGGGTACTACATGCTCTTCCTCCTGGACGGGCAGGGCGTCCCCAGTACGGCGAAGTGGCTGAAGCTCGGGGTCCGCTAGCGGACCGGCCGCGGCTCAGACCTCCGCGGGCGGTTCGAGGCGGATTAGCCAGGCGGTGAGGAGCACCTCCAGTTCGGCGGCCTCGGCGGGGGTCAACGCGTCGAGGAGGGCGCGCTCGTTGCGGATGTGGTCGGTGAAGGCGCGGTCGATCACCTCGCGGCCCGCCGGGGTGAGGGCGACCACGCGGCCGCGGCCGTCGGCGGCCGACCGGCGGCGGGTGACCAGCCCGTCCCGTTCGAGCCGGTCGATCCGCTTGGTCATGGCTCCCGTGGTGACCATCGTGTGGGCGGCCAGCTCGCCGGGCGCCCGCTCGAAGGGTTCGCCCGCCCGGCGCAGCGCGGCCAGGACGTCGAACTCGCCCTCGCCCAGGCCGTGGCGCCGGTAGACGGGGGTGAGGCGTTCGGTCAGCAGCAGGCCGAGGCGGTGCAGCCGGCCGATCACCGCCTGGGGGCCCACGTCCAGGTCGGGGCGCTCACGGCCCCACTCCGCCTGGATGCGGGCGACGTGGTCCGGTGGGCCGCTCTTGATGTCTTCCATGGAAGGTATTGTAGCTTCCATGGAAGCGAATCTACGGTGGTCCCTGGTCACGGCGATAGCCCCGGTGGCCTGGGGCGCCAACTACTACGTCACCCGCGCGTTCCTCCCCGACGGCCACCCCCTCTACGGATCGGCGATCCGCGCCCTGCCCGCCGGGCTGCTGCTCCTGGCCGTGAGCCGCGAGCTGCCGCGCGGCTCCTGGTGGTGGAAGTCACTCCTGCTGGGCGTGCTCAACATGGGCGGGTTCTTCGCCCTCGTGTACGTGGCCGCGCAACGGCTGCCGAGCAGTGTGGCCGCGACGGTGATGGCGACCGGACCGCTGACCATGATGCTGGTCGCCTGGCCCCTGGTGGGCGAGCGGCCGAGCTCCCGGCACCTGGCCGGGGCGGGGCTCGGGGCGGGCGGGGTGGCGCTGATGCTGTTCACGGGCAGCGTGCCCACCGACGCGCTCGGGGTCCTGGCCGCCGTCGTCGCCATGGCGATGTCCGCGCTCGGTTACGTCCTGGCCAAACGCTGGAGCGCCGGCGCCGAGGTGCTCGCCTCGGCCTCCTGGCAGCTGCTCGGCGGCGGGCTCCTGCTGCTGCCTTTCGCCGTGGTGGTGGAGGGCGCGCCGCCGGCCGTCGACGGCCGGGCGGCGGTCGGGTTCGGCTACGCGGTCCTGGTGGCGACGGCCCTCGCCTTCACCACCTGGTTCGCGGGGCTGCGGCGGCTGCCCGCGGCCACCGTCGGATTGCTCGGGCTGCTCAATCCGGTGACGGGAGTGCTGCTGGGGCTCGCGGTGGCCGGGGAGAGCCTGACGGCGCGCCAGCTGTGCGGGCTGCTGCTGGCGGTGGCCGGCATCTTCCTCGGCCGCCCGGGGGCCGCGGCCGCCCCGCCCGCGCGCGTCGCCCGGTTGGCTGTGGACGGAGCTCCCCGGCACGACAGCCCACCTGCGGGCTCGTAGCGTCGTCAGCGTCGGCGCCGGACGGCCCGGCGAGGGTGAACTCTCCTGCCGGGAGGCCGTGCCGATGCGAAGCGACGCCGCCATATCGAGCCTGCTCCGGGTCCACCGGGGCACCGCCGAACCCGAGGAACTGGCCGCGGTCACCGTGGTGGTCGCCTGCCTAGCCGGCCGGGTCGCCCCCTCGTGCGACCGCACCGCGCGCACCGCGCACCACCGCCCGCGTCCGCGGCCCGCGGGCCACGGATGCTGGGCGGGGTGCTGGGCCTGCCGTTAGGCCCTGCCCGCACGGTGTCAGGGGCGGCGCAGCAGCCGCGTCAGCGCGTCCGTCAGGGCGGCCCGCGGGTCCGCGACGGCCCCTTCCGAACGCCAGGCGACGAACCCGTCCGGGCGCACCAGGACCGCCCCGTCGGCCCGCAGCTCGTGCAGCTCCGCCCAGTCGACGCCGTCCGGCTGGACCAGGTCGGCGTCCGCTCCGGAGCCGATCGCGTAGGCGTCCAGGCGCACGCCCGTCTGCTGCGCCACCTCCCGCGCCGCCTCCCGCCAGGGCGTACCCGGGCCGCTGAGCAGCACGAAGGAACGCTCGTAGAGGTCGAGGGCGGAGATCCGCTCGCCGGCCCGGGTCAGCCACATGTGCGGGGCGCGCGTACCCACGTCGCCCCGCAGCCGCATGGTCTCCGGGATGACCGGCCGGGACGGGTCGCCGCCGAGGACCGCGCCCTCGGGGTAGCAGTAGCCCATCGCGGTGGTGAGGACCCCGCTGCCCGGACCGCCGCCCATGGTGGGGGGCGGTACGTACCCGGGGTGGCTGTGTTCGGCCGAACGGGCCGAGGCGCGCTCGCTGGTGGCCCGGGCCACGGGGAGCCGCTCCTGCTCGTAGGTGTGCAGCAGCTCCGGTCCGGCGGCGCCGTCGAGGACCGCGGCGACCTTCCAGGCGAGGTTGTGCGCGTCCTGGATGCCGGTGTTGGAGCCGAAGGCGCCGGTCGGGCACATCTCGTGGGCGGCGTCACCCACCACGAACACCCGGCCGACGCCGTACTGTTCCGCGACCCGTTCGGCGGCGTGCCAGGGCGCCTTGCCGCCGATCTCCACGTCCAGGTCGGGCACGCCGATCGCCGAGCGGATCTGCTCCCTGCAGCGCTCGTCGGTGAAGTCCTCCAGGGTCTCGCCCGTCTCCGGGTGCCAGGGGGCGTGGAAGACCCACTGGGTCTCGTTGTCCACCGGCAGCAGCGCCCCGTCGGCGCCCGGCTTCATCAGGTAGCAGACGATGAAGCGCAGGTCGCCCAGGACGTCGGCGAGCCGCTCCGAGCGGAAGACGATGCTCACGTTGTGGAAGAGCTCGCCGTTGCCCGTCTGGCGGATGCGCAGCGCTTCGCGGACGGGGCTGCGCGGTCCGTCGGCGGCGATCAGGTAGTCGGCGCGGACGGTGAGGTGTTCGCCGGTCTCCCGGTCCTTCACCACGGCGCTCACACCGGTCTCGTCCTGGTCGAAGCTCATCAGTTCGGTGGCGAAGCGCACGTCGGCGCCCTGGGCGCGGCTCTGCGCGGCCAGCACCGGCTCGATGTTGTTCTGGCTGCACAGGCACCAGCCGGTGGGGCTGAACTTCTTGAGCGCGCCGGACGGGTCGACGGCCTTGACGAGCCACTTGTGCTCGCCGCCGACGAGCGACGACTGGGTCTGCAGGATGCCCTGATTGGCCTCAAGGGCGGAGGCTTCCTTGCGGATGGCGGGTTCGACGCCCGCCGTGCGGAACAGTTCCATCGTGCGGGCGTTGATCCCCCGGCCGCGGGGGTGGACCGAGGTACCGGCGTGCTTCTCGACCAGCAGGTGCCTGATGCCGTGACGGCTCAGGAACAGCGAGGTGGACAGGCCCACGAGGGAGCCTCCCACGACGAGGACCGGTACGCGGACATCGGCATGCTCTTCCATCGGCTGCGGGCTCCTGTTTCGTGTGGGGGGCAGTGGACGCCTTATGCCCCCGATCAGGGTTCTCGCCCTGGCGAGTCGCGTCTTGTCACCCGCTTGATCCGGAGATGTAGCGATCCGTACCCCGCCGGATGACGATGAGCGACAGCGGGATCCCTTTCGGCCACACCGCCCGCCGTCCCCGACCGCGGAGGCCCGCAAGCCCGCGGGACCCACCGGCCCACCGGCCGGCGGACCGCCCGCCCCCGGGCCGTTGCCGCCGATGACGCACCAGAACGCGTACGTGGCGGTCTCCGTGCACTCACGAAGGAGTGAGCAGATGACAACCACCCTGTCCGAACGGGTGTCGCAGTCCGCCTTCGACGGCTCCATGCTCCGGGTCGTCCTGCTGATGGATCTCCACGAGGGCGCCCAACAGCGCTTCTTCGAGGCCTACGAGCAGCTCCGGCACGACATCGCGTCGGTGCCCGGGCACCTGGGCGACCAGCTCTGCCAGTCCTTCGCGAACCCCTCGCAGTGGCTGATCACCAGTGAGTGGGAAAGCGCCCCGCAGTACCTCGCCTGGGTGAACAGCGAGGAGCACGCGGCGCAGGTCCGGCCGCTGGGCGCCTGCGCCCGCTCGATGCGCCCACTGACCTTCACCGTGCTGCGGGAGACCGGCAAGCGCTACGAGGCTCCCGAGCGGGCGCGCGGCGCCCGGCTCCAGAGCTCGCCCCGGCTCGGCGCGGGGATCGTCCGGCACGCGCTGACCTTCACGGTCAAGCCGGGCAGCGAGGAGAAGGTCGCGCAGATCCTGTCGTCCTACGACTCCCCGCAGGCCCGCGTCGACGACCACACCCGGCTGTGCCGCACCTCCCTGTTCATGTACGGCAACCGGGTGGTGCGGGCGGTGGAGGTCCAGGGCGACCTGACGGCGGCGCTGCGGCACGTGTCGGAGCAGCCCGAGGTCCGTGCCGTGGAGCACGCCATCAACCCGTACCTGGAGCAGGACCGGGACCTGGCCGATCCGGAGTCGGCGCGGATGTTCTTCATGCGCGCGGCGCTGCCCGCCGTGCACCACGTGGCAGCGCAGGGGCAGCAGCCGGCGGAGGTGACGCGGCACGCGCTCCTGTACCCGGCCAAGCCCGGATGCGGCCCGCTCGTGGCCCGCTTCCTCGCCCGGCAGGACGAGGCGGCGGCGAAGCTCCCCACGAGTCCCGTGCTCAGCAGCAGCATCTTCCAGCGGGACGACGTGGTGGTCCGCCTCCTCGACGTGGACGGGCCGGCCGACGGCCGCTTCGCCGGCGGCTTCGGCATCGAGGGCCCCCGCCGGGCGGCCGTGCTGCGGCGCCTGCTCACCGGGGATCCCGCCACCGCGGCCGACGCCCCCCGCCCCATGACCCCCATCACCGACCGGCGCGCGCCGGCCCGGGACTGATCCGGGCGCCGCGCGCCCGGAGCCCCCGTACCGCGTCCCGTCCCCGCCACCCCGTCCGGCAGCCCGTGCGCACCGCGGGCTCCCGATCCGCCAGGAGGAAGCCAGCATGACCAGACATCACCCGCGCATCGTCGACCTCAGCGAGACCCAGCCCAACCGCAGGCGCGGAGGTGATCTGCGCGCCGTGCTCACCCCGACGTCGGTGGGCTCGACCAGCGGGTTCATGGGACTGGCGGTGATGGCCCCGGGCGAGTCGATCGCCGAGCACTACCACCCGTACTCCGAGGAGTTCGTGTACGTGGTCGCCGGGACCCTGGAAGTCGACCTGGACGGCGAGCCGCACCCGCTGCGCGTCGACCAGGGGCTGCTCGTCCCGCTGAACATGCGCCACCGGTTCCGCAACGTCGGCTCCACCGAGGCCCGGATGGTCTTCCACCTGGGTCCGCTCGCCCCGCGCCCGGAACTGGGCCACGTCGACACCGAGGAGGCGCCGAACCCGCAGGCCTCCGGGTGGGCGGAGCGTCCGCCGGAGCGCACCGGAGTGGTCTCGTGACCCGCCGGCGGGTGGCCGTGACCGGGGTCGGTGTCGTGGCCCCGGGGGGCATCGGCGCCCCCGCCTTCTGGGACCTGCTGTCCAACGGCCGTACGGCGACGCGTGGCATCACCCTCTTCGACCCGTCCGGGTTCCGCTCCCGGATAGCCGCCGAGGTCGATTTCGACCCGGCCGAGCACGGCCTGAGCGAGGACGAGACGGCCCGCGCGGACCGGTACATCCAGTTCGCCCTGGTCGCCGCCCGCGAGGCGGTGGCCGACGCCGGCCTGGAACTCGACGGCGAGAGCGCCTGGCGCACCGGCGTCTCCCTGGGCACGGCGGTCGGCGGTACCACCCGGCTGGAGCACGACTACGTCGCGGTCAGCCAGCACGGCGACTGGTGGGACGTGGACCACCGGCTGTCCTCGCCCTTCCTGCACCGCGCGTTCACTCCCGCCACCCTCGCCTCGGCGGTGGCGGAGCAGACGGGGGCGCGCGGGCCGGTGCAGACCGTCTCCACGGGCTGCACGTCCGGGCTCGACGCCGTCGGCTACGCCGTGCACTCCATCCAGGAGGGCCGGATGGACGTGTGCATAGCCGGGGCGTCGGACTCCCCGGTCTCCCCCATCACCGTGGCCTGCTTCGACGCCATCAAGGCGACCTCGGCGAACAACGACGACCCGGCGCACGCCTCGCGGCCCTTCGACGCCGACCGGGACGGTTTCGTCCTCGGCGAGGGCGGCGCCGTCCTGGTCCTGGAGGAGCTGGAGCACGCCCGGGCCCGCGGCGCGACCGTCTACTGCGAGATCGGCGGGTACGCCACCTTCGGCAACGCCCACCACATGACGGGGCTGACCGCCGAGGGCCTGGAGATGGCAAGGGCCATCGAAACGGCCCTGGCCCAGGCCCGGGTCGGCGCCGGTGAGATCGACTACGTCAACGCGCACGGCTCCGGCACCAAGCAGAACGACCGCCACGAGACGGCGGCCGTCAAGCGGGTGCTCGGGGACCACGCCTACAAGACGCCGATGACCTCCATCAAGTCCATGGTGGGGCACTCCCTCGGCGCCATCGGGGCGATCGAACTCGCGGCCTGCGTCCTGGCGATGACCCATCACGTGGTGCCGCCGACCGCGAACTACGAGACCCCCGACCCCGAATGCGACCTGGACTACGTGCCGCGCACCGCCCGCAGCCACACCCTGCGCAACGTGCTGTCCGTCGGCAGCGGCTTCGGCGGCTTCCAGTCCGCGGTGGTCCTGACCCAGCCCAAGGAGGTACGCGCGTGAAGAGCCGTACAGCCGGCACGTCGGTGGCCGTCACCGGCATCGGGGTCGTCGCCCCCAACGGGATCGGCGCGGACGCCTTCTGGAAGGCGACGCAGGCGGGCGACAGCGTCCTGGACCGGGTGACCCGGCAGGGCTGCGAGCACCTTCCCGTGCGGGTCGCGGGCGAGGTCCGGGGCTTCGATCCCGGGGCGCTGGTCGAGGACCGCTTCCTCGTGCAGACCGACCGCTTCAGCCACTACGCGCTGGCCGCCGCCGATCTGG
The DNA here is from genome assembly GCF_052114405.1 of Streptomyces sp. M-16. Taxonomy (NCBI): domain Bacteria; kingdom Bacillati; phylum Actinomycetota; class Actinomycetes; order Kitasatosporales; family Streptomycetaceae; genus Streptomyces; species Streptomyces sp. M-16. Next base: position 8,681 of record NZ_JBFRER010000085.1, read on the forward strand.
CACTGGAGCACGCCCGGCTGGGGCGGGCCGACTACGCGGACGACCCGTACGCGGTGGGCGTCGTCACCGCGGCCGGCTCGGGCGGCGGCGAGTTCGGGCAGCGCGAGCTGCAGCGGCTGTGGGGGCAGGGCCCCCGCTACGTCGGCCCGTACCAGTCGATCGCCTGGTTCTACGCGGCCAGCACCGGCCAGATCTCCATCCGGCGCGGGTTCAAGGGCCCGTGCGGGGTCGTGGCGAGCGACGAGGCGGGCGGGCTGGACGCCTTCGCGCACGCCGCCCGGGCGATCCGGCAGGGCAGCCGGGCCATGCTGGCCGGCGCGACGGAGGCTCCGCTCGCCCCGTACTCGGTGGTCTGCCAGCTCGGCTACGAGGGCCTCAGCACCTGGGACGACCCGGAGCGCGCCTACCGGCCCTTCACGGCCAAGGCGTGCGGGTTCGTCCCGGCCGAGGGCGGCGCGATGTTCGTCGTCGAGGACGCGGAGGCCGCCCGGCGGCGGGGCGCGACGGTCCGGGCCCTGCTGGCCGGCCACGCCGCCACCTTCACCGGGACGCGGCGGCCGGACGAGGACGGCGAGGGCCTGGCCCACGCCATCCGCGGTGCGCTGCGGGAGGCGGGCTGCGCGCCCGAGGAGGTGGACGTGGTCTTCGCGGACGCCCTGGGCACGCCCGAGGCCGACGCGGCGGAGGCGCGGGCGATCCGCGACGCGCTCGGCGATCACGGCTCCAAGGTGGCGGTGACCGCCCCCAAGACGGGGACCGGACGTGCGTACTGCGCGGCCGGCACCCTCGACACGGCCGCGGCCGTGCTGGCCCTGGAGCACGGGGTCGTGCCGCCGACCCCGAACGTGTTCGACGTCTGCCACGACCTCGACGTGGTCACCGGCAGCGCCCGGGTCACCCCCGTGCGGACCGCGCTCGTCCTGAGCCGCGGCCGGATGGGGTCGAACGCGGCACTCGTCCTCCGCAAGGGGCCCGAATCCCGCGCGTAGGGATCGGGACCCCAGCGGGTCAGGGCCGCGCAGGGTTCGGCGCGGCCCCCGGAAGCAGGAAGAGAGAGAAGGCACCATGTCCGACCGACTGACCATGGAAGAGCTGGCGACGCTCATGAAGAGCGCCGGCATCACCGTCGACCCCACCGAGCTGGCGAGTCGTCCGGACTCCCGGTTCGACGACTACGGCCTGGACTCGCTGGGCCTGCTGGGCATCGTCGGTGAGCTGGAGAACCGGCGCGGCCGCGCGCTGCCCACCGACGCGGACCGCTGCAAGAGCCCCCGCGAGTTCGTCGACCTCGTCAACAACAGCCTCATGACCGGAGCCTGAGATGCCTGGACACACCGACAACGAGATCACCGTCAACGCGCCCCTCGACGTCGTCTGGGACGTCACGAACGACCTCCCCAACTGGCCGGAACTGTTCAGCGAGTACGCGTCGATCGAGATCCTGGAGAAGGCCGGGAACACCACCCGGTTCCGTCTCGCCATGCACCCGGACGAGAACGGGGTGGTGTGGAGCTGGGTCTCGGAGCGGACGGTGGACCGCGCGGGCCGGACGGTGAAGGCCCGCCGGGTCGAGACGGGTCCGTTCGCGCACATGGACATCCACTGGGAGTACGGCGAGGCGCCCGGCGGCGGCACCCGCATGCGGTGGGTCCAGGACTTCGCGATGAAGCCGGACGCGCCGATCGACGACGCGGGGATGACCGACCGCATCAACCACAACTCCCGCATCCAGATGGAACTGATCCGGGACAAGATCGAGCGGCGGGAGCGCAGCCCCCGCGAGCGGGTGGCCGGCCGCCGCTGAGCCCGGCGCCGAGCGCCCCCGCCCTCCCCACCCTCCGAGTCGAAAGGCAAGCCTCCCGATGCACCAAGCCCTCATCGTGGCCCGCATGGCGCCCGGATCGGCACCCGACATCGCCAACCTGTTCGCCCACTCGGACGCGGGCGAGCTCCCCCGCCTGGTCGGGGTCAGCCGCCGCAGTCTCTTCCAGTTCGGGGACGTGTACCTGCACCTGATCGAGTCCGAGAAGGACCCCGGTCCGGCCATCGCGCAGGTCACCGGGCACCCGGAGTTCCGCGACCTCAGCGAGCGGCTCTCGGCCTTCATCAGCCCGCACGACCCGAAGACCTGGCGGGGCCCCAAGGACGCCATGGCCACCCGGTTCTACCGCTGGGAGCGGGACGCCGCGCGTTAGTCCGTACGGGTGCCCAAGCCGGCGCCGCACCGGCCGGGCGGCCTGGGCACCCACGGCCACGTCCGGATCCCCGTCGCGCTTCACCGCTCGTGACGGGGAGAATTCGGCAGGTAGTTTTTACATGAATACCTGACTGAATTGCCGTCAATAAGCATTGCCTGCTTATCTCGATTTGATAACGACATCGCCTGAAAAGGCCTGGACCTTTCCGCGCAACGCGCGTAACTCCCTTGATTTCAAGGCAAGTTGACAGTTCATCAAATCAAGCCACAAGGTAACGGATAGATTTCCCGGACCCGGCTCCCGTTTGTCCGAATTCTCCGCGGCTCCCGTCTGGCAAGCTTCCGCGCACCCACTCTCCTGACCAGGACTTGAGGTGCGCATGACAGCACGATCCACCGGCCGACGCCGCAGACAGCGTGAACACCGGCGCAAACCGCGCAGGTTGATACTCCTGACCGCCGCCATGGCCACGGCGGCGATGATCGCGGGCGGCATCGCCTACGCGGGACTCGACGCGGACGCCGAGGCAGGCACCCCCGCGCAGGCCTCGGGGGCCGGCGCGCCCGCCGAACCGGCCGCCGCACCGGCCCGGGACGCGGAACCGGCCGCCCTCTCCAGCGCCCCGGCGAACGAGAACGCCCGCGGCATGATCTACGACGGCCTGGAGGCCGCCCCCAAGGGCGACCGCTGCGTCGGCGTCTACCGCACGGACGCCGGACTCTGCACCCACGGGCCCGACGCTCCCCCCGGGGGCGTGGACATCAAGCAGGACGTCCAGCCCGTGGTCCGCACCAAGGCCCCGGCGGCCGACCCCGCGGCGCCCGCCTCCGCCGACCCGGCGGCCACGGAAGGCGGCGGGCGTCCTCAGGACGCGCCCGCGGCCGACGCCCGTACGGCCGCCTCCGCGGCGGCCCCCGCCCCGCCGGCCTCCGGCAGCCAGGGCATCGCGGCCGGACCGGCCGGACAGACCGTGCAGTGCGACGGCGACGGGACCTCGGGCAACCGGGTCCAGGTCGTCTACGCCCACGGCCCCGGCCGCGACCGCTACGCCGAGTACCTGGCCTCCTTCCGCAAGTGGGCGGCCGACGCCGACCTCATCTACGCGGCCAGCGCCAAGGAGACCGGCGGCATCCGGCACATCCGCTACGTGACGGCCGCCGACTGCACCCCGTCCGTGATCAGCATCGAGCTCCCGGACTCGGCCCTCGCCGAGTTCAGCGCCACCAACGCCGCGCTCGCCGGCAAGGGCCTGGACCGCCGCGACCGCAAGTACATGATCTTCGCGGACACCCAGATCTACTGCGGCATCGGCACCTTCAACGGCGACGAGCGGCCCGGCCAGAACAACCTGAGCAACTTCGGCCCCTCCTACGGGCGCACCGACTCGGGCTGCTGGGGCGGCCACACCGCCGCGCACGAACTCGGCCACAACCTCGGCGCGGTGAACAACAGCGCCCCCAACACCAGCCGTGGCGCGCACTGCACCGACGAGTTCGACGTCATGTGCTACTCGGACACCCCGTACTACCCGCAGATGCGCAACGTCTGCACGAACCAGGCGTCCGAGAACATCCTGGACTGCAACCACGACGACTACTTCCACACCAGTCCGAAGCCGGGCAGCTACCTGGCGACCCACTGGAACATCGCCGACAACCAGTTCCTGATGCGCACCGACGGCGGCGACACCGGGCCGAACCCGAACCCCGGCCCGACGGCCAAGCCCACCCCCTCGCCCTCGCCCACCAAGAAGCCCACGGGCGGACCGGTCGTGACGGCCGGCCAGGTCCAGGCCGACTCGGTGGTGCTGAGCTGGCCCCGTACGGAGGGCGCCGCCTGGTACCAGGTGCTGCTGAACGGCAAGCACCTGACCTGGGTGCAGTCCACCTCCCTGCGCGTGTACGGCCTGCGCGCCGACACCGGCTACACCGCCGCCGTCTCGGTCCGCGACACGGCCGGCCGTGACAGCGGCCCCGGCAAGGCCACCTCCTTCCGCACGACCGCCACCGGCGGCGGCGCCACCACCCCGGGCAGCCGCTACGTGCTCGGCAACGGCAGCAGCGGCATGGCCGCCGAGGTGTGGGACGGCCGCACCGCCGACGGGACCGTCCTGGTCGCCGGCCGCACCAACGGCTACGCCCAGCAGCAGTGGTACTTCGACGACGCCGGCAGCGGACTCGTGCGCATCCGGTCCGCCGTCTCCGGCAAGTGCCTGCAGCCGGGCGGCGCCCCGGCCGCCGGGATGTGGGTCTCCCAGCAGCCCTGCGGCAACTCCGCGTCGCAGCAGTGGCGAATGACCACCAAGGACGGCTCGACGACCGTCTCCGACCCGAGCGGCGGCTTCGCCCTCGCGGTGAGCAACCGTCCCTACTACGGGAACTGGCTGCTCGAACTCCAGCGCGCGGACGGCCGTCCCGCGCAGGCCTGGACGGCCCGCAAGGCGGGCTGACCCACCGCTCCGGAGGGCGGCCTCTCCCCCGGCCGCCCTCCGGCTCCGCTCCCCCACGCATTCCCCACACGCTTCCCCCCAGGCCCCCCACGCCCCTCGCCCCTCGCCCCCGCATCCCCCATCCCCTCATCCCGTTGCCTCCTCACCTCCCGCCTGGAGCACCATGACCACGCGCCCGCGCCCCCTCCCGTTCCCCGCCGTCCTCGGACTGGCCCTGCTGCTGCCCGTGCAGGCCGTCGCCCTGGCCGGCGCCGCGCACGCCCACGGGGACACCCTCAAAGTGGTGATCACCGGTCAACAGGCCGGGCGGGTCACCGCCGACGTCACCTGGGAGAACGACGGCGACGCCGTCGAGGAGGCCGTCGCGGCCACCGTGAACGCGGTCAGTGCCGACGGGGCCCGTACGGCGGGACCCTGGCGGCTGGTCCGCGGCACCGGCGGGGCCGCGACGTGGACGACGGCCGAGGCGCTGCCGCCCGGCACGTGGACGGTGACCGTCGACGCGGGCTTCCCCTCCCTGGGACACGCGCAGCAGGAGGTGGCCGTCCCGGTGGTGGACCCGGCCCCGCCCACCGCCTCCGCCTCCCCCTCCGGCGCCCCGGCGACCACGCCCCCGCCGGCTCCCCCGGCCTCAGCCACCCCGGCCGGCGCCCCGAGCGCCTCCCCCGCCACCTCCCCCGCCACCTCCCCCGCCTCCGACACCGGCGCCGCCGGCTGGTGGACCACCGCCGGGGTGGCCGGGATAGCCCTGGTCGGCGCAGCCGCCGGCATCCTGCTGCGCCGCAGGCGGCTGCGGCGGCCCTGACGGAGTGTCGCCCCGCGCCGTCGCGCCGCGGACCGGCATGGTGGTCCCGGCAGTGACCGGCGGTGACCGGCGGTCCGGCGGATGTGGCGGATGTGGCGGGAGAGGGCGATGAAGGGCACCGAGGTACTCGTGGACGGCTTCGCACGCGTCCGGGAAGTGGTCCACGAGGTGGTCGACGGGCTCTCGGCCGAGGAACTCAACGCCCGGACCGACCCGGCGGCGAACTCGATCGCCTGGCTCGTCTGGCACCTGACGCGGGTGCAGGACGACCACGTGGCCGACGCCGCCGGGCTGGCCCAGGTGTGGCGGGAGCAGGGCTGGGCCGACCGCTTCGGCCTGCGGCTGCCCGTCGGGGCCACCGGGTACGGGCACACCGCGCAACAGGCCGCGGCGGTCCGCGTGGACGAGTTCGCGCTGCTGCTGGGCTACTTCGACGCCGTGCACGAGCAGACCCTGCGGTTCGTGCACGGCCTCGCGGCGGCCGACCTCGACCGGGTGGTCGACGAACGCTGGGACCCGCCGGTCACCCTGGGCGTGCGCCTGGTCAGCGTGCTGGCGGACGACCTCCAGCACGCGGGCCAGGCCGCCTTCGTCCGGGGCGCCCTGGAGCGGCTGGAGTAGCGCGCGGGCGGGCTTAGGGTGGTGGCCCGTGACGACATCTGTGAACTCCCGTTTCGGCGACGCCTTCCTGTTCGAAGCCGAACGCCACGCCGCCTGGGGCGCGGCGCAGCTCCAGGCCCTGACGGCCTTCGTACCCGCGGGCGACTGGACCGCCGACCTCGACGCCTGCCTCTACCGCCAGGGCGGCCTCGACCTGCGCGTGTCCGTACTGGGCACCTACGACCTCTCCCGGGGCTCCTGGATGTGGGGCTGGGCCAACCCGGGGCTGCAGGGTACTCCCGTGGTCGCGCTCGCCGGGCGCGCCGGGGAGTACGGGAGGGCGTACGGGATGGCCGAGTTCGCGCAGGAGACGCTGGACCTGTCGGGCTTCGCCGACCCGCGCCGGGCCGCGGAGACCCTCGCCTTCGCCGCGATGGGGGTGACCGGCGCACCGGGTTACCTCAGTGTGCAGGCCGGTCCGGACACGCAGCTGTACCTGCTCGCCGACGACGCACGGGTGCCGCGCCCCGTCTTCGACTCCAAGGCGCTCCCGGGGGCGCTCACCTCGGCGATGGGCCTGATCGGCCACTCCCCGTACGCCATGGCGGCGGGCTACTTCGAGCACTACGGCCTGCCCCAGCACCAGGAGCCCGGCCGCATCACGGCCACCCTGCCCGGGAACCTGGGAGCCGAGGTCACCTTCGACGAACTGGGCCGCATCGCGAACATCCGCGTGACCCTCGCCGGCCACCACTGACCCGCGCCCGGTCCGCGGGCCCCGGCCGCCCGTTCAGTCGGACGGGGGCCGGTGGCCCGCCGTGGCGGTGCCGGAGTCCGCGGAGAGGTCCAGGGTGCGCGGGGCCGACGGGTCGCGGAGGGTGTCGTCCACCTCGCAGCGACCCCAGCCCACGTGGCTCGTGACGTGGTAGCGGGTGGCCGTGGGGAGGGTGAGGTCGAGTCGGCCCGAGCCGGCGCGGGCGGTGATGCGGTCCGGCGGGGTCACGAAGCGGACGTCCGCCCGGCCGGCGCCCGCGCGGACGTCGACCTGCCGCGAGGCGAGGCCGACGGCGTGGAGGCTGCCTGAATCGACGTTGGCCCGCAGGGGACCGCGCAGCCCGGACAGGGCCATCGAGCCGGACTGCACGTCCGCGTCGACGGTGCCTTCCAGGCCGCTGACGCTGATCCGTCCGGAGGTCCCGGACACCTTGACCGGAACTCCGGTGGGCACGGTCACGGCCAGCCGGACGGAGCAGCCGGCTTCGTCGGCCACCGCGACGGTGTCGCCGGGGCAGCGCGGGGTCAGCTTCAGGGTGTCGCCGAGCCAGCTCTCGTCGATCACCGGTGGCCCGAACGACCAGCGGACGTCGGCACGGTAGCCGATCTCCTGGTCGCCGCGCGGGGTGACGTCCACGTTCGCCGCACCGGCGACGATCTCGACGGCGGTCACCCTCCGTCCGGCGCTGTCGCCCTCCAGGACGCCGGTGTGGCCGCCGGCCTTCCCCCACACCTGCCGGCCGGCCGGGAGGAGGACGAGGACGGCGCCGAGGACGGCGGCGCAGTACCAGGCGCGACGGTGCCCGCGCCCGGCGGCGACGGGTGCGGGGTGGGTCACGGGGTGCCGTCCAGGAAGCGCAGCACGGCGAGGACCCGGCGGTGGGCTTCGGCGGCCGGGGGCAGGTCGAGCTTGGCGAAGATGCTGTTGATGTGTTTGGCCACGGCGCTCTCGCTGACGACGAGTCCGTCGGCGATCGCCGCGTTGGAGCGGCCCTCGGCCATCAGCGCGAGCACCTCGCGCTCGCGCGGGGTCAGGCGTTCCAGCGGATCGGGCCCGCCGCCGCGGCGCAGCAGGAGCTGGGCGACGACCTGGGGGTCGAGGGCGGTGCCGCCGCCCGCGACGCGGCGCAGGGCGTCGATGAACTCCTCGACGTCGGCGACGCGTTGCTTGAGGAGGTAGCCGATGCCCGCGCCGCTCTGGGAGGACAGCAGGTCGGCGGCGTAGCGCTCCTCCACGTACTGGGACAGCAGCAGCACGGCCGTGCCGGGGCTCTGGCTGCGGATCACGAGGGCCGCCCGGACGCCCTCGTCGGTGAATCCGGGCGGCATGCGCACGTCCACGAGGGCGAGTTCGGGGCGGTGCTCCTCGACCGCGGCGAGCAGCCCTTCGGCGTCGCCGGTCTCCGCGCACACCTCGAACCCGGCCATTTCGAGGACTTTGACAAGACCTATGCGCAGGAGGACGGAGTCCTCGGCGATCACAGCCCGCACGGCAGCTCCACAGTGACGACGCTCGGGCCCCCGAGGGGGCTGTTGATCAATATCGTTCCGTCGACCGACCCTACGCGTTTGCGCAGGCCGACCAGGCCGGATCCGCCCGCCGGGTCCGCGCCGCCGACGCCGTCGTCGGTGACGACGATGCGCAGCAGGTCCCCGCGGTCCCCGGCGATGCGGGCGATCGAGACCGAACAGCGCCGGGCCCGGGCGTGCTTGGCCACGTTGGCGAGGGTCTCGGAGACCACGAAGTAGGCGACGGCCTCGATGGTGGGGCCCGGCCGGACGGGGATGTCCACGGTGAGTTCGACGGGCAGCGGCGCCCGGGCGGCGATGCCGGAGAGCGCGGCGTCCAGCCCGCGGTCTTCGAGGACGGCCGGGTGCAGGCCGCGCACGAGGTTGCTGAGCTCCTCGATGGCCTCCTTGGCCTCCCGGTGGGCCTCGTCGATGACGGCCTTGGCCTCGGGCGGCAGGTCGGGGAGGGTGGCGCGGGCGATGCCGAGGTTCATGGCGAGGGAGACCAGCCGCTGTTGGGCGCCGTCGTGCAGGTCCCGTTCGATGCGGCGGCGTTCGAGGTCGGCCGCGTCCAGGACCCCGGCCCGGCTCTCGGCGAGGTCCTCGACGCGCCGCTCCAGTTCGCGGGCCCGGTTGGGGCCGAGGAGGGCGGCCGCGGCGACGGAGTCCAGCCGGGTCAGGGCGGCGGCCGCCCAGGGGACGGCGAGCAGCAGCAGCGCGCCGAGCACGGTGATCGTGTCGTACTGGTTCTGCCAGCCGGTGGGCGGCCCGAACGGTTCCCTGGGCAGCATCCAGGCCCAGGCGTACACGCTCGCGGCGGCGGCGCCGACCGCCCAGCCGAGCACGAGGAGCGCGGCTCCGGTGGCGACGAGCGGGCTGACCACGAGGTGGTAGCCGTACTGCCGCCAGGTCGATTCGGCGCGCAGCCGCTCGGTGAGCCCGCGGAGGGTCCTCCAGGGGTGTTCCCGGACGACCGGCGGTATGTCCAGGCCGAGCAGGGAACGGAAGCGGCTGCGCTGGACCGCGGTCAGGAGCGGGGAGCCCACGACGGCGAGCAGCAGCGGGTAGGGGGTGTGGCCGGGGGCCGCGACGAGCAGCACGCTCGCGAGGACGAGCGGCAGGGTGGGCGCGATCGCCGCCGCGTTGAAGGCGGTGTTGCGCCAGGCCCACGCCGACCAGGGGGTGTGCGCGGCGATCCACGTGTACGTACGCCCCAGGGCGCCGCGGGTTGTCATGTCCGTACGGTAATCGCGGTGATCATCGGCCCACCACCACCCTGGTGCCCGGTGGGGGGTGTACCTGGCACCACCCCCGGTTCGGACGGTGGAGCTACTGATCTTCGCGGCGCGCGGAACGAGAGTGGTGGTGTGCCCGGCGGACGGTCCGGCGGGCCGGAAGGAGACCCGCAGCCATGGCCCTCGCCGCCCCCCTGTTCCGGACCCGGCGCGCCCCCCGCCTGTCGACGGTGCTCACGGGTGCGGGGGTGGCGCTGCTGCCGTGGATGGTGGTGCTGGCCACGACGGTGCCGGCGACGGCCGAGGTGTCCCACTGGTCGGCCGCGTGGATCGGCTTCGACGTGATGCTGGCCGTCGGGCTGGCCGGGACGGGGGCGCTGCTGCGCAAGGGGGACCCGAGGGTGTCGCCGGTGGCGGCGGCCACCGCCGCGCTGCTCGTGATGGACGCCTGGTTCGACGTTGCCACCTCGGCGGGCACGAGCGGTCAGGGCATGGCGCTCGTGCTGGCGCTCGCGGCGGAGCTGCCGATGGCGGGGATGTGCGCGGTGGTGGCCGCCCGGCGCGCGTCCTGAGAGGACGCCCGCCCGGGCCACGGGGTCCGGGCGCGGGAGGCCCGGTGCCGGTCCTACTCGACGACGAGCTCGACCGGGATGTTGCCGCGGGTGGCCTTGGAGTAGGGGCACACCTCGTGGGCCTGCTTGACCAGCAGGGTGCCGGTCTCACCCGCGAGGGACTCGGGGAGCTCGACGCGCAGGGTCACGGCGAGGCCGAAGCCGCCGGCGTCCTGGCCGATGGAGGTCTCCGCGGTCACGGAGATGTCGCCGGTGTCGACCTTCATCTGACGGCCGACGAGGCCGAGCGCGCTGGCGAAGCAGGCCGCGTAGCCGGCGGAGAAGAGCTGCTCGGGGTTGGTGCCCTGGCCGTTGCCGCCGAGCGCCGGGGGCATGGCGAGGGCGAGGTCGATCTGGCCGTCGGAGCTGACGGCGCGGCCCTCGCGGCCGTTGGCGGTGGCGACAGCGGTGTACAGCGCGTCCATCGGGAGGTCCTTTCAGAGGGGGTGGGGCGGTTCGTGGCCGCCCCTGACCACAAATAGAGCACACAATTCAGTTGTGCACAACTCAATTGCTCGCGAGTGCGCTCCGGTAGACTGGCGCGCATGACCGAGCAGCCCGCAGCCGCCCTCCGCGACCAGGACTTCCTCCGCCTCGACGGGCAGATCTGCTTCGCCCTGGGCGCCGCGAACCGGGCCTTCGGGGGTCTCTACCGGGTGGTCCTGAAGGACCTGGGCCTGACCTACCCCCAGTACCTCGTGATGCTGGTGCTGTGGGAGAACGGCACGACCCCGGTCAAGGAGCTGGGCCGGCGCCTGCGGCTCGACTCCGGCACGCTCTCCCCTCTCCTCAAGCGACTGGAGGCGGCCGGTCTGGTCCGGCGCGAGCGCAGCGTGCGGGACGAACGATCGGTGCACGCGGTCCTCACCGACGAGGGCACCGCGCTGCGCGAGCGCGCGGTGGAGGTCCCGCGCCGGATCGCGGCGGCCACCGGCTTCGAGCTGGCCGAGATCCGCGAGCTCCAGGTACGCCTGGCCCGCCTCACGGCAGCGCTCGACGCCGCCGCCCCGCAGGACTGAGGGCGGCGGAGCGTCAGGCGCTGCGCTCCATGGCGGGGCGCAGGCGTTCCAGCAGGGCGTAGAGCGTCGCCCCCTCGGCCGCGTCCAGGGTGTCCAGCGCGCCGTGCGTGGCCTGCATCTCCTCGCGCACCCGGCGGATGGTCTCGCGCCCCTCGTCGGTCGCGACGACGTTCTTGACCCGCCGGTCGGCGGCGGAGGCCTCGCGCCGGACCAGGCCGCGCGCCTCCAGCCGGTCCACGATCCCGGTGACGTTCGAGGCGTCGCAGGCCAGGAGGGTCGCGAGGCCGCGCATCGGGACCGGGCCCTCCAACTGGGCCAGGACCTTCGCCTGCGTGGAGGTCAGTCCGTACCGGCCGGCCGCCGCGGCGAAGTCCCGCCACTGCGCGGTGCCGATGGCGGCGAGCAGTTCGAGGAGTTCCAGCTTGCCGGGGGCGTGGGGGGCGGTGGCGCTCATACCCACGGAGCGTACGCCAGGATCGTTGACATTATCAACCTTTTACTTGACCACCTTAACTATTGCTGGCTACCTTCATCCAAGTACTTGATGACATCAAACATCTGCGTCCTGAAGCAGTAAGAAGGTCTTGCCAGTCATGAGCTCCGCCGCATCCGCCCCCGCCGAAGCGAGGAACAGGAACGAGACGGTCATCGTCTTCGCCCTGAGCCTCGCCGCCATGGTCGTGTCGATGATGCAGACCCTGCCCGTACCGATCCTGGGCCTGATCCGCAACGACCTCGGCACGTCCACCGCCAACGTCAGCTGGGTGACCACCGCCACCCTGCTGTCCGCCGCCGTCTTCACCCCGCTGCTCGGCCGCTTCGGCGACCAGCACGGCAAGAAGCCCACCCTGGTGGCCGTCCTCGGCGTCATGGTCGCGGGCTCCGTGGTGGCCGCGCTGGCGACCTCGCTGCCGCTGCTGATCCTGGGCCGGGTGCTCCAGGGCGCCGCCACCGCGATCTTCCCGCTGGCCCTGTCCGTCCTGCGCGAGGAGGTCCGCCCGCAGAAGCTGCCCGGCGCGATGGCCCTGGTCAGCGGCACCCTGGCGTTCGGCAGCGGCCTGGCGCTCGTCGCGACCGGCCTGCTGACCTCCGGTGCCGACGCCGACTACCGCAACGCCTTCTGGATGGCGACCGGCTTCGCCGCGCTGGCCCTGCTGGCCGTCGTCTTCCTGGTCCCGGCCACCCGCCACAAGACCGGCGGGCGCACCGACTTCCTGGGCGCGCTGACCCTGGGCATCGCCCTGCTGCTCCTCCTGCTCCCGATCTCGCAGGGCCACGAGTGGGGCTGGTCCTCCGCCCGTACGCTGGGCAGCTTCACCGGCGCCGCCGTGATGACCGCCGTCTGGGTCCTGGTGGAGCGCAAGGTGCGCGAACCCCTCGTCGACATGAAGATGTTCGTCCACCGTCCGGTGCTCATGGCCAACCTGGCCGGCATCCTCGTCGGCTTCGGCATGTTCGCGAACTTCCTGGGCGTCTCCTACCTCGTCCAGATGCCCGAGAAGCTCACCGGCTACGGCTTCGACGCCTCCATCCTGCGCGCTTCCGTCGAGTTCCTGCTGCCCGGCGCGATCGTCTCGCTGCTCGCCTCCCCCGTCGGCGGCCAGCTGGTCCGCCACCGCGGTCCGCGCGTCGCACTCGGCCTCGCCGCCGCCCTCGGTGCCTTCGGGTTCGGCTGGCTGGCCCTCGGCCACGGCCACACCTTCTCGGTCATCGGCGCGGGCCTGGTCGTCGGCGCGGCCGTGAGCTTCGGCTACGCCGCCATGCCCGCCGTGATCATGTCGAGCGTCCCGCACCACCAGAGCGGCATCGCCAACGGCATCAACTCGATCTCCCGCTCCACGGGCAGCGCGATCGGCAGCGCCATCGTCACCACGATCCTGGCGTCCAAGACGATCGAGCACCTCCCGGCGGGCGTTCCGGCGCTGCCGGCCGAGTCCGGGTTCACCCTCACCTTCTGGATCGGGGCCGGCGCCTTCGCGCTGGTCGCCGTGATCAGCTGGCTCGGCCTGCGTTCCGGCCACGGGCCCCGGGTGTCCGCGACGGCCTCCCCGGCCGCCGCCCCCGCGGCCGCGGAGGCCCCGGAGAAGGACGCGGAGAAGGTCTCGGCGAAGCTCTCGGACACCGCCGACGCCGTCTGATCCCCCGCCACCTCCCGCACGCAGCCCCCCGGTCCACGGACCGGGGGGCTGTGTCGCGTCCGCACTCCGCAGGCTTCGGGCAGCCCTGCGGACGGTGTTGTCAGTGGGGCTCGCTAGTCTCCCGACATACCGCAGCTCAGCAGGCGTTGGCGCCTCGCATCGGGCTGCGCAAGACCATTTTCGGACAGGCGGAGGGGCACGGGCTGATGTCTTGGCTGGCGTTGGACGAGGGGTACGAGATCGCCCTCGTGGAGGGGCGGGTCGCGGTGCGGCGGCCCGCGGGGCGGCAGTTGAAGACGGTCCCGAAGGCGTTGCGCGACCATCCCGAGGTGGACCGGCTGCGCCGGCTCGCCGAGTGGCTCGACCGCCACGAGGCCTCCTGCGCCGCCCAGGTGGACACCTGGATGGTGTCCTCCCTGCCGGTGCCGACCGCCCTCCTCGCCCGGGTGTGGCCCGACGAGGCCTGGCAGGCCGCGCTGCGCGACCTGGCCGTCGTCCCCGACAGCGACCCCGACGAGGTGGGCTTCCTGCGCGACGCCACCGCCGAGGGCGAGCTCAAGGTGGTCAACCTCGACGGCGAGACCGTACGCCTGCGCCCGCTCACGGTGACCCTGCCGCACCCGGTGCTGCTGCCCGACCTGGACGACGTACGGGAGTTCGCGGCGGAACTGGACATCACCCAGCGGGTCGAGCAGATCCACCGGGCGACCTGGACGAAGCCCGCGGACCTCTCCCCCGCCGCCACCGAGGTACGGGACTACGCGGGCGGCACCTTCCCCTCCCGCTTCAGCCTCGCCGCCCGCGCCACCGGCCTCGGCTACCGGGTCGCCGGCGGCTACGCGACCTGCAAGGTGCGCGACTCGGGCCGGGCGGTGGAGGCGGCCGTCTGGATCGGCGAGCCCTACTGGGAGGACGAGTCGGAGACCGGCCCGCTGAGCTGGCACGACGAGGAGGGCCGGGCCGTACGGCTCGGCGAGGTCGGACCGGTGGCCTGGTCCGAGGGGATGCGGATGGCCGCGGCGCTGTACGCCGGGCGCAAGATCGAGGAGGGCGGGGACGCATGAGCACCACCGACACCATAAGCACCACTGGGACCACCACTGGCACCACCGCGGGCGCCGAGGGCGGCGAGGGTGCGAGCGCCGCGCTGCTGGCCGCCGGAGCCGTCCTGCCCGTCGGCACCACCGGTGCCGGGCCCGCCGCCGTCCCGCTGACCGCCCGGACCTACCGTCACCCCGCGCTCGGGGACGACCGGGTCGTCGTCCGGCTCGCCGCCGCCGAGCTGGGCGCCGCCGAGGACCTCGCCGCCGGCTTCCTCGGCCTCGTGCCGCAGGGCGAGCCGCCCGTCGTCGGTCTCGGCCGGCGCCAGGCGCTCGGCTTCCCCGAATGGGTGCTGGTGCACCACCCCGAGGACGGCCACCACGCGCTCGCCGTGGTCCCCGAGCTGGACCGGCTCGCGCGGCAGGCCAAGACCAAGCCCAAGGCCGCCCTGGACGCCTGCCACGAGCTCGCCGACCGGCTCGCCCTCGCCGTCCCGCACTTSCTGCCCGTCTTCTACGAGCAGGCCGCGCGCGTCTTCCTCGGCGTCGAGAACACCACGTACGCCGCCCAGCTGTTCGGCCGCGCCCGGACCAGCGAGGCCGGCTACGGCCTGACCGTCGACGAGGACCGCCTCGACGCCGTCTTCCTCGAATTCGCCCTGGCCGGCGCCCTGCCGGTGAAGGTCCTCACCGGATACGGCAAGGAGCTCTCGGCGCGGGTCTCCCCCGCCGAGGCCTTCGACCGCTTCCGCCGACTGTGCGTGCGCCGCACCGCGGGCGGGCTCCCGCCCTCGGCGCAGGCCACCACCGAGCTGCGCCGCCTCGCCCGCGCCGCCGGGCTGACCGGCGGCGAACCCGAGCAGGAGTACCTCGCCGAACTGCTGCCGCTCCCCGCCACCCTGCGGGCCGCGGCCGGCTGGTGGAAGTCCCACCGCACCGCGCTCGTCGCACTGGCCCGGCGCGTGCCCTCGGTCCGCGGAACCCTGCTCGGGATGATGCCCGGCAGCGGCGGCGGCGAGGCCGGCGAACTGGCGGCGCTGTGGCTGGAGGTGCTGGAGGAATCGGGCGCCACCGCCGGACTCGCCGACGGCACCCTGCCCGAGGCCGAGCGTTGCCCCGACGGCACGGCCGGCTGGCTGGAGCGCTTCCACACGGCCCGCCACGCGGGCTGGGGCTTCCCGCCGACGCTGCCCGCCCTCCTCTCGCTCGTCACGCGCTGCGCCGACCGGCTGCGCACCGAACTCGCCCTGCCGGGACGCGAGAACGGCCTGCGCCTGGCCCTCCAGGACGTCAACCTCATCGACCTCCTGCTCTCCCTCGGCCTGCCGGTCGCCGATCCCGGCAACGCCTGGCAGGGCTTCATGGGCCTGGACCAGTGGGCCCAGTCCCCCGACCCGCGCGACCTCAGCGCGCTGTGCGCCGACGAACGGCTGCGGCCCGCCTTCCTGCGCACCCTGGACCGCTACAACGGCAACGGATCCGGCGGTCGCGGAACCGTCCGGCGCCTGGCCGAATGCCCCGGCAGCCGCGCACTGCTCGCCGACTGGGTCCGCCAGGTGGCCGCGGCCTCCACGGCGGCCGCCCTGCCGGACCTGCCCGAGGCCATCCGGCAGCTGACCTGGCTCCCCGCGGAGGCGCTCGCGCTCGCCCCGCAGGAGGTCTCCCGGGCCGCCGCCGCCGACCTGGGCGAGATCCTCGCCCGCACCCTGCGCGGCGGCCTGTTCGAGGAACTCGTCTGGCCCGCCTGGGAAGAGGCCGTCACCGCGCTGTCGCCCGGGGGCAACCGGCGGCACCTGACCGTCATGGACGCCTGGCCGTACGTCATCGTCGCCAACTCCACGCAGGTGCGCGTCATCGACGCCGACTCCACCGTGCTGACGCACGACCTGCGGATCCCCGCCGCCGGTGGCCAACACCAGCTGGGCTTCCACTACACGGACGGCGACCTGCTGGTGTTCTGGGTCCCGTACAACGGCCCCGTGCAGGGCTACTGGCTCAGCTCCCCGGGCGACGTCCTGACCCTGGACTCCACCGCGAACTACTGGTCGGTGCGCTCCGAACACGTCACCCTGCCCCTGCCGGGCGGCGGCCGCGCCACGGGCGGCGGCGTCCTGCACCGCGGCGACAGCAAACTGCCCGTCGAGCGGCCGGTGATCAGCGACGGCACCTCGTACTGGGTCTGGGAGCGCGGCGCGGCGCAGGGCGAGGCCGGCTGGGCCGAGTACGACCCCGCCACCGGGCTCCACGGGCGGCGCTCCCTGCCCGGCTTCCTCGCCGACGCCCTGCGCGACCACCCGCACGGCAGCACCCTGCCCGACAACTCCGGCCAGAACTGGCTGCGCCCCACCCCCACCGTCGAGGGCTCCGTGCTCGGCACTCCCGTGGACGGTCTGCTCGGCTGGCGCACCGTCCGCGTCCCGGGGCAGGGCTGGCACGGCTCCGACAACGCCGGACGGTCGGTGACCCTGGGCGAGGGCTCCCGGATCCCGCTCCACGCCGTGACCCTGCCCGGCGACGACCGGCCCCGCGCCGTGTCCTGCGACTGGCGGACGCTCACCCTCACCGATCCCGAGGGCGCGGCCGTCTCCCGGATCAGCGGAGACCACCACAGCGCGGCCTACTCCGCGCGCGGCGCGGAACTGCCCCCGCTGCCCTACTGGTACTGCCTGCGCGCCCGGGACCCCGAGGGTTCGGCGGCGCTGCGCGCGGTGGGCACGGCCACCGCCGGGGCCCTGCTCAAGACCGTCGCCGAGGCCGAGAAGGGCGCGGACGTGCCCGCTCTGGTGGGGGCCGCCCTGCCGGGCGTCACCGCGCCCGCGCTGCTCGGCGGCGTGACCGCGGCCGTCCGCGGCGCGCTGGTCCAGCAGCGGGCCCTGGCCAAGGTCTCGGACGACCTGGCCCGGGGCCCGGTGGCCCCGCGCACCGCCCGGGCGGACCGGGGCCCGGCCGACCACCTCCTGGACGACGCCCTGGACGGCCTGGTGGGCAACGGGTACTACCGCCACGGCGGGGAGAGCGACGCCACGTTCCGCTTCCTGCGGACGCTGGCCAAGGCGGCCGGCGACACCGCCGCGGAGGGGGTGCCCGGCCGGCTCCACCTCGACGTCCCGAAGTTGGCGCAGTCGGCGTTCCCGTGGACCGGGCCGTTCCTGGAGCAGCCCGCGGCCGTCGCCTACCGGATGGCGGTCGCCGGAGCCACCGACGAGCAGCGGGCGGCGCTGCGCCGGGTGCTCGGCGAGGTCGGCGCGCTGGCCGTGGACTCCGCCGAGGGCTGCGCCGCACGGTGGCGCCGGGTACGGGTCCGGCTGGACTCGGCCCGGCTGGTGGGCGCCGGCGGGCGGGCGCGCAACCCGCGCCACCGCTCCGTACTGCCGCTCGGCGGCGGCGCGCTGCTCGCCGTGACCGACCACGGCGAGGTGCTGCCCGACGGGCAGGAGTTCGACGGGCTGCTGCACGACCCGGCCGGCGCCTTCGCCGTACCGGCGCCCTACGCCCAGGTCGGGGCGGGCTCGACCGTCGGCGACCCGGACCGGGCGGCCGGCTGGCTGGCCGCGTTCCTCGACGAGGCCGACCGGCGGGGCCCGGCGCCGTGGTTCGCGTCCGCCGCCGAGGAGTTCGCCCGGCTGACCGGGGTGTCCGCCGCGCTGGCGGCGCTGGTGCTGGCGGGCCTGCCGCGGCTGGACTCGTACGAGCGCGCGTTCCTCCCCGCCGAGCTGCGCGCCGTCCTCGGGGTCAAGGCCACCGACGCCGCGCACGCCCGGGACGACCTGAAGGAACTCGGCTTCGACGTGCGGCGCGAGCTCGTCGCGGCGCTGCTGCCCGCCGACCCGGCCCGGCTGTGGACCGACGGCCCGGACGCGGCGGCCGCCGCGCGGGTGTGGAACCAGCGCGTGGGCCGCCGTACGCCGGTTCCCGAGTGGGTGCTCGCGGAGGCCTCGCGGGACGTGCGCACCTCCTGGCCGGCGCACCGGGCGCTGCCCGATCTCCTCGGGCCGGCGTCGTCCCCGGTGCTGTCCGCCGATGTCGAGTGGGCGGTCAGGGGGGACCACGTGGAACCCGTCGTCCCCGTCAGCCGGTGCTTCGACTCGTCCGCGCTGGGCGGGGCGACGGCCCTGACGGCCTGGCTGGCGCACCGGCTGCCCGCGGGGCACCCCGTACGGGCCTGCCTTCCGCCCGCGCTCACCGCGGTCCGGCAGCGGCTGGCGGCCCCCGGGCTGCTGCTGGCCGCCGGTCACTACACCTCGCTGACCGACTTCCGGACCGCGGCCGGCGCCCCGACCGAGACCGGCGAGGGGTACGAGCGCTACGGGGCGGTGGTCCTGGCCACCCAGGACGACCGGCCGCGGCCCGCGCTGCGCACGGCGCTGCTGGACTCCACCGGTTCGGACCCGTACCTGCCGCTGCTGCGCGGCGTCGACCAGCAGCCCTCGCCGGCCGAGACGGCGCTGCGGCTCGCCCACGACCCGGCGTTCGCGGCCCTGCTCGCCGATCCGGGCGCGCCGGTGGCGGGTGCGGTCGCCAAGGACGGCACCTGGTGGACCCAGGACCCGTGCCGCAGCGTGCCCGAGCTGGTGGCGGAGACGGAGGCCGCGTACGGGCTGGGCGCCGACGCCGCCGCCCTGTACCTGATGCTGCTCGCCATGCCCGACCCGACCGACCGCAACACGGCGCGGTGGACGGGCTGGAAGCCGGCCCGGATCAAGGCCGCGCGGGCCGAACTGGCCGCCACCGAGCTGGTGGTGCAGGCGGCCCGCACCCGGGCCGGACGCACCCTGTTCCTGCCCGGGGGCTGGGCCGAGCCCGGTTCGCCAGTGCTGCCGGTGGAGCAGTGGAAGCTGTCGATGTACCCGGCGGCCCCGGGCGGCAGCCCCGTGCTGGGCGTGCTCGTGCCCACCGAGCCGGCCGCCGACCTCTACCGGCGGGCGTGGGGGCGGGTCCGGGAGGGCGACGTCCCGCGCTTCGAGCAGCTACGGGTGAAGCGCACGGCGGGCCGCCGCCGCTGATCCCGCCGGAGCGGGTGCGGGGGCGACCTGACGCGCCCCCGCGCCCGCTCCCCGGGCCCTGCCCCTCCCCGCACCCTGCCCCCCTCTTCACGCATTTCGCTCTCTTCACCCATTTCGTTCGAGGCTTTCCCCAGCCCAGAGGACCCGAGGAACCGATGACCGTCACCGAACAGCCCGCTCCCGCCCGGCAGGTCGTGCCCGCAGAGGAGCGGTACGCCGCCGAACTATCCTTCCTCGCCGCCCAGGACACCGGCCCCCGCCCGCCCGGCTGGGCACTGACCCCGCGCGCGGTCGTGACCTTCGTGTGCGGCAGCGAGGGGACCGAGCTGGCCCTGCCCAAGCGGCGCGCCGGGCTGCCGTCCAAGCTGGTGATCGCGCCGAAGTTCGTCGGCGAACGCGCCCTGGTGGAACGGTGCGTGGTGACCCTGGCCGGAGAGCGCGGACTGCTGCTCACCGGCGAGCCGGGCACCGCCAAGTCGATGCTGTCCGAGCTGCTGTCCGCCGCCGTCTGCGGCACCAGCGCCCTGACCGTGCAGGGCACCGCTGGCACCACCGAGGACGCCTTCCGCTACGGCTGGAACTACGCGCTGCTCCTCGCCCAGGGCCCGACCCCGCAGGCCCTGGTCGACTCCCCGGTGCTCTCCGCGATGCGGACCGGGCGGGTGGCGCGGGTCGAGGAGATCACCCGCTGCCTGCCCGAGGTGCAGGACGCCCTGGTGTCGATCCTGTCCGACCGGCGCGTCAGCGTGCCGGAACTGACCGCCACCGAGGACTCCTCGGTCAGCGCGGCCCCCGGGTTCACGGTCATCGCCACCGCCAACCTCAGGGACCGGGGCGTCTCGGAGATGTCCGCCGCGCTCAAGCGCCGCTTCAACTTCGAGACGGTCGCGCCGATCGCGGACCCGGACGCCGAGGCCACCCTGGTCCGCCGCCAGGCCGTCGCCGCCGTGCAGCGCGCCGGGGCTGCCTTCGGGGTGGACGACTCCGTGCTCGACGCCCTCGTCACCGTCTTCCGGGACCTGCGCTCCGGGCGCAGCGCCGAGGGCTGGGACGTGGAGCGGCCCGGCACGGTCATGTCCACGGCCGAGGCCGTGCAGGTGGCGGCCTCGCTGGGGGTGGCGGCCGCGTACCTGCCGGGCGGCGACGTGCTGGACCTGCTGCCGGGACACCTGCTGGGTGTCGTGCGCAAGGACGACCCGGCCGACCACGGACGACTGCTGGGCTACTGGGACGGCCCCGTCCGCCGCCGGGCCGAGGACGGCTCGGCTATGTGGCGCCGGCTCTGGGACCTGCGCGGGAGCCTGCGTTGACGGTCACCGATCCGCGGGAGGCGCTGGCGGCGCTCGCCGCGTCGCGCGAACCCTACCTCCTGGGCGTACGCCACCACAGTCCCGCGCTCGCGGCGGTGGTCCCGGCCCTGCTGGAGGAGGCGGGGGCGGAGGTCGTCTGCGTGGAGCTCCCCGCCGAGTTCCAGCCGTGGCTGGCCCACCTGGCCGACCCGGAGACGGTCGCGCCGGTGGCCCTGGCCGGGCTGGGGCGGGAGGGTCGCCTGGCCTTCTACCCCTTCGCGGACTTCTCCCCCGAACTGGCGGCGCTCCGCTGGGCGCGGAGCCGGGGCGTGGAGGTGGTCTGCTGCGACCTCCCGCTCGCCGACCGGGGCTGGTCGGGTGACCCCGCTCCGACGGGTCCCGACTCTGCCGACGGGGCCGGGGCGGACCGGGGGGCCGCGGCCGGCGGATCCGCCGGGGCGGGGCCGACCCGGTTCGCCGACGGGCTCGTCGCGGCCGGGAGCGGGCGCGAGGGGGACGACCTGTGGGACCGGGCCGTCGAGGTGCTGGCCCCCGGGTGCACCCCGGAGGCCGTGCGCCGCGCCGCGCTCGGCGTCGGCTGGGCCCTGCGGACCGACGCGGGCGCCGTGCCCCCGGTGGACCTCGCCCGCGAGGCCCACATGCGGCGCGTGATCGCCGCCGCGGCCACCGGTGGCCGCCGGGTGGCCGCCGTGATCGGCGCCTTCCACGCCCCGGCCCTGACGGGGCGCCGCCCCGCGGCGGACGCCGCCGCGGAGGCCGTCGCGGAGGCCGTCGCGGAGGCCGTCGCGGAGGCCGTCGCGGAGGCGGGGCCGAAGGGTGATTCCGAGGAGGTCGTCACCTCGTTCGTGGCGTACTCCCACGACCTGCTCGACTCCCGCTCCGGATACCCCGCCGGCATCCGGGACCCGCTCTGGCAGCAGGCCGTGCTCGAAGCGGGCGGCGACCCCGAACGCCTGCGGGAGGCCGCCTCGATCGCCGTCACGCGCGTGTGCCGGGAGCTGCGCCGCGCCGGGCACACCGCCGGTACCGGGGAGGCCGCCGAGACCCTGCGGCTCGCCTGCGACCTGTCGGTGCTGCGCGGGCTGCCCGCGCCCGGCCGGGGGGAGATCCTGGAGGCCGTCCAGACGGTGCTCGGGCACGGCGAACCCCTCGGCCGGGGCCGGGCGCTGGCCCGCGCCCTGGAGGCCGTACTGGTGGGCACGGGCCGCGGCCGGACCACCCCGCACGCCCCGCGCTCCGGGCTCGGGCCCTCGGTGGAGGCGGAGCTGGCCGCGCTGCGGCTGCCGTCGCCCGAGGACCCGGCCGCCCGGGAGGTCCGCCTCGACCCGCTGCGTTCCGAGCTCGACGGGCGCCGCGAGGTGCTGCTGCAGCGGCTGCTGGTCTGCGGGGCCTCCTACGGCGAGCCCGTCGGCGTGGCCGCCACCGGCGACGGCACGGCCCTGGGGAGCAAGTGGCGGCTGTCCTGGACGCCGTCCGTCCCGGCCCGGCTGGACCTGGCGGGGGTCCGCGGCGTCACCGCCGCCCAGGCGGCCTCGGGGACGCTGCGCGAGCTGGCGCGCCGCGAGGCGGCCGAGGGCGGCCCGACGGCGGCGCAGGTGCTGACCGGGCTGGCCGCCGCCGCGCGCTGCGACCTGCCCGCGCTGGTCGACGTACGACTGGACGAGCTGGCGGCGGTCCTGCCGGAGAGTGCCGCGCCGGCGGAACTCCTGGACGCCGTCGACCTGTTGGAGGGGCTGCGCCGCGGCCACCTGCCCGGCGCCTCCGCCGGGGCCCGGGAGCGGTCCGCCGCTCTGGCCGGTGAACTCCTCGACGCGGCCGTACGGGCCCTGCCCGGCCTCGCCGGGAGCGACGACCCCGCCGACGCGGGCACCCTGGTGGCCCTCGCCGACCGGGCCGCCGTCCGCCGCCTGGGGCTGCGCATGGACGCCGCCCTGGCGGAACTGGCCTGCGGCGCGAGCCCGTTGATGCGGGGCGCGGCCCTGGCCGTACGGGTGCTGCTGGACCTGGACCCGGCGGCCGGGCTCGGCGAGCGCGCCGCCGCCTGGGTCGACGGCGCGGCGGGCCCCGACGGCCGGCGGGCCCTGGCCCGCCGGCTCACCGGCCTGCTCAGCGCCGCCGGACCGCTGCTGGACGCCTCTCCGGCAGCCCTGACCCCGCTGCTGGACCGGGTGGACGCCCTTTCCGACGAGGCGTTCCTGGAGCGGCTGCCCGCGCTGCGCGGCGGGTTCGACGTACTCGCGCCGGCGGCACGGGAGCGGCTGCTGGCGACCGTCACCGAGCGGCTCGGCGACCGGGTCGACCTGTCGCTGGACGCGCCGCCCGCGCTGCTCGCGCTGTGGGCCGCCGCCGACGCCGCCGGGCTCGCGGCGCTCAAGGGCCTTCCGGTACCGGCGCGTCCGGCGGACGCCGACGTCCCGGACGGCGGGGCGGACGGGGCGGAGAGGGCGGACGGGGCTGACG
>NZ_JBFRER010000086.1:0-50590 GCF_052114405.1 Streptomyces sp. M-16
CTCCTGGCCCGCGGCCCCGACCGCCCTCCGGGCGCCGTCCCCGGCCCGGGGACGGCCCGGGACGGCCGGCGACGCCCCACGGCCCGGCCGCTCCCGCAGTGCCGGACGGCACCACGTCACGGCCCGCGCGCCCCCCTGCGGCCGAAAACGCCACCGGCCCCGCACCCGCCCCGCCGGACGGAGTCCGTTGGGGCGGCGCGGAGCCGGGGAGGCCCCTCGGGGCCGAGCGGTGCGAGCGACGCGTCCCCGGAGGGAGCGGCGCGTCAGGCCGAAGCGGTCAGCTCGACCTGGATCTCGATCTCGACAGGGGCGTCCAGCGGGAGGACGGCGACGCCGACCGCACTGCGCGCGTGGACGCCCTTCTCGCCGAGGATCTCGCCCAGCAGCTCGCTCGCGCCGTTCAGCACGCCCGGCTGGGCCGTGAAGTCGGGGGCCGAGGCGACGAAGCCGACGACCTTGACGACACGGGCGATCTTGTCGAGGTCACCGACCACGGACTTGACGGCGGCCAGCGCGTTCAGCGCGCAGGTCGCGGCCAGCTCCTTGGCCTGCTCCGCGGAGACCTCCGCGCCGACCTTGCCGGTCAGCGGCAGCTTGCCCTGCACCATCGGGAGCTGGCCGGCGGTGTACACGTAGGCACCCGACCGCACGGCCGGCTGGTACGTGGCCAGCGGCGGAACGACCTCGGGGAGGGTCAGGCCGAGCTCGGCGATCCTCGCCTCGACGACGCCGCTCATGCCTTCTCCCGCTTGAGGTAGGCCACGAGCTGCTCGGGGTTGTTCGGGCCGGGCACGACCTGGACGAGCTCCCAGCCGTCCTCGCCCCAGGTGTCGAGGATCTGCTTGGTGGCGTGCACCAGCAGGGGCACCGTCGCGTATTCGAACTTCTTGGTCATGGGCCCGAGCGTAATGCCTGGGCGGGAGTGGTTAGGCTCGGACGCTGTGAGCAGGCTCCAGGTGGTCAGCGGCAAGGGCGGCACCGGCAAGACCACGGTCGCCGCGGCACTCGCGCTCGCCCTCGCACGCGAGGGCAAGCGGACTCTTCTCGTGGAGGTCGAGGGCAGGCAGGGCATCGCACAGCTTTTCGGCACGGAGGCGCTCCCTTACGAGGAGCGGAAGATCGCCGTCGCGCCCGGCGGGGGCGGGGGTGAGGTGTACGCGCTCGCCATCGACGCGGAACGGGCGCTGCTGGACTACCTCCAGATGTTCTACAAGCTCGGCTCCGCCGGCCGGGCCCTCAAGAAGCTCGGGGCGATCGACTTCGCCACGACGATCGCGCCCGGTCTGCGGGACGTCCTGCTGACCGGCAAGGCGTGCGAGGCGGTCCGGCGCAAGGACAAGGCGGGACGGTTCGTCTACGACCACGTGATCATGGACGCGCCGCCGACCGGGCGGATCACCCGCTTCCTGAACGTCAACGACGAGGTGGCGGGGCTGGCCCGGTTCGGGCCCATCCACAACCAGGCGCAGGCCGTGATGAAGGTGCTCAAGTCACCCGACACGGCGGTGCACCTGGTGACCCTGCTGGAGGAGATGCCCGTCCAGGAGACCGCGGACGGCATCGCGGAACTCCTGGAGGCGGGGCTTCCGGTGGGCCGGGTCTTCGTCAACATGGTGCGCCCGCACCATGTGGACGAGGGCACCCTGCGCGAGGCCGCCGAGGGTCACCGGGCCGACATCGCCCGGGCCCTGTCCCGGGCCGGGCTCGGGGGCGCGCGGCGGGGCGGGCTGGCCGAGCGGCTGGTGGAGCCGCTGCTGGCGCAGGCCGCGGAGCACGCGAGCCGGGTGGAGCTGGAGCGGGAGCAACGCCAGGTGCTGGCGGGGCTGGACGTGCCGACGTACGAACTCCCCTTGCTCGGCTCGGGGATGGAGCTGGCCGGGCTGTACGAGCTGGCGACTGAGCTCCGCAAGCAGGCGGACGCCGATGAGTGAGGGTGGGAACACCGTGGGCCTGGACACTCCCGCGCGACTGGCCGTCGACGCGCTGCTGGACGACCCGAAGACCCGGATCATCGTGTGCTGCGGGGCGGGCGGGGTCGGCAAGACCACGACGGCCGCGGCGCTCGGCGTCCGGGCGGCCGAACGCGGGCGGAAGGTGGTCGTGCTGACCATCGACCCGGCGCGCCGGCTGGCCCAGTCGATGGGCATCGATTCGCTGGACAACACCCCGCGCAAGGTGGTGGGCGTGTCCGGCGGGGGCGGCGAACTGCACGCCATGATGCTGGACATGAAGCGGACCTTCGACGAGATCGTCGAATCGCACGCGGACGCGGAGCGGACGCGGGCCATCCTCGCGAACCCCTTCTACCAGTCCCTGTCGGCCGGTTTCGCGGGCACGCAGGAGTACATGGCGATGGAGAAGCTGGGGCAGCTGCGGTCCAAGGACGACTGGGACCTGATCGTGGTGGACACCCCGCCGAGCCGGTCCGCGCTGGATTTCCTCGACGCGCCGAAGCGGCTCGGGTCCTTCCTGGACGGGAAGTTCATCCGGGTGCTGATGGCTCCGGCGAAGGTCGGCGGGCGGGCCGGCATGAAGTTCCTGAACGTCGGCATGTCGATGATGACCGGCACGCTGAGCAAGCTGATGGGCGCCTCGCTGCTGAAGGACGTGCAGACCTTCGTGGCCGCGATGGACACGATGTTCGGCGGGTTCCGCACCCGCGCGGACGCGACCTTCCGGCTGCTCCAGGCTCCCGGCACGGCCTTCCTCGTGGTCGCCTCCCCCGAGCCGGACGCCCTGCGCGAGGCCGCGTACTTCGTCGAACGGCTGGCAGCGGAGCGGATGCCGCTGGCCGGCCTGGTGCTGAACCGGGTGCACGGCAGCGATGTCGCGGGGCTGTCCGCCGAGCGGGCCCTGGCCGCCGCAGAGAATCTTGAAGAAGGCGGCATTGTCGATCAGGAGTCCGGGAAAGCTGGACTTCGTGACGCCGCCGACGACGGCTCCCCCGGCGTGGACGACGCACCGAAGACCTCCGGAGACCCGGAAGCACCCGACGCACACCACACGGACGACGCGCGCGTCGTCACGGAGGTGGACGAGATCACGGCAGGGTTGTTGCGCCTGCACGCCGAACGCATGCAGGTGATCGCGCGCGAACAGCGCACCCGCGACCGTTTCACTTCACTGCACCCCGAAGTGGCGGTGGCTCACGTGGCCGCCCTGCCCGGCGATGTACACGACCTCGCCGGGCTGCGGGCCATCGGAGAGCGACTCGCGGCCGGTGTTCCGGCCGGAGCATAGGCGTTCGTACGACGTGGCGCCCGGGTGGTTACCCGGCTGCCGCGTACGTCTCGTACGACACGTCGATCTCCGCGTCGACGTCCACGGTCAGGATGCCCGTACTGCGCTCGTACTCCGTGCGGGCGGTTTCGAGCAATCGTCGCCACGAGGTGACGGTGGGACGCCTGCGCAACAAGGCACGTCGTTCCCGCTCGGTCATTCCGCCCCACACTCCGAACTCGACACGATTGTCGAGCGCGTCGGCCAGGCATTCGGTCCGCACCGGGCATCCGGTGCACACCGCCTTGGCCCTGTTCTGTGCCGCTCCTTGAACGAACAGTTCATCCGGATCGGTAGTGCGGCAGGCTGCCTGCGCACTCCAGTCGGTAACCCAGCCCATCCCGGCGCCGTCCTCTCCCGAATCGAGGCTCCCCCACGGCGGTAGCGGCATATTCACCGCTGCCAGTTGAGGACGTTACGGAAGGTGGGCACAGTGCAACACCCCCGACGGGCCCAATCTTGAATGGTCCGAACGGACTATGGGTAAGCGGCAGATCACCCGACGGAGTGATCCGGCGACATGCCCGACCATTCCGGCGATTCGGGTGAAATCGGGAAAGTGTCGGTGCGGGGCCGCCAGCGGGAAGAGCGGGATTCGGACATGCGTCCACCCCATTCGGGAAGGGTGAAAATCAAGCCGGGGGGTTGATGTGGCACCGCACTCCTGTGACAGTTGGGGTCAGCTTAGGCCAAGGCATTCGCGTGTGTCCGGCGAATGAGAACGTAGGCTGCCCTCCATGGGAAAGAAGCGCTCGGGCGGCGGGCTCACGGGGCCACAGCAGGCCGCCAAGTTCCTCGGGGTGTCCGTTCTCTCCGGAGTCGTACTCGCCGGCATCGCGATCCCGGGCGCAGGCGCGCTGGGACTCGCGGCCAAGGGGACCGTCGAGGGTTTCGACGAGATCCCGGCCAATCTGAAGACCCCTCCGCTGAGCCAGCGCACCACGATTCTGGACGCGGAAGGTGGCCTGATCGCCACCGTCTATTCACGGGACCGGCAGGTGGTCCCGCTCACGGCCATCTCGCCGTACATGCAGAAGGCGATCGTCGCGATCGAGGACTCGCGTTTCTACGAACACGGCGCGGTCGACCTCAAGGGCATCCTGCGCGCGGTGAACCGGAACGCGCAGGAGGGCGGCGCCGCGCAGGGCGCCTCCACGCTGACGCAGCAGTACGTCAAGAACGTCTTCGTAGAGGAGGCGGGTGACGACGAGTCGAAGGTCCGCGAGGCCCAGGAGAAGAGCCTCGGACGCAAGATCCGCGAGCTGAAGTACTCGATCCAGGTCGAGGAGGAGCTCGGGAAGAAGAAGATCCTCGAGAACTACCTCAACATCACGTACTTCGGCCAGCAGGCGTACGGGATCGAGTCCGCGGCGCAGCGCTACTTCAGCAAGCCGGCCAAGGACCTGACCCTGGAGGAGTCGGCGCTGCTCGCGGGCGTCGTCCAGTCGCCGAGCCGGTTCGACCCGGTGAACGACGCGCAGGAGGCGATGAAGCGCCGTAACACCGTCCTCCAGCGGATGGCCGACATGAAGGACATCTCGCAGGCGGAGGCGGACGAGGCGAAGAAGAAGCCGGTGACCCTGAAGGTGACCCGGCCGAAGAACGGCTGCATCACCGCGGTCAAGGGCGCGGGCTTCTTCTGCGACTACGTGCGCAACACCTTCCTGTCCGACCCGGTCTTCGGCAAGACACGGGAAGAGCGCGCGAAGATCTGGAACCAGGGCGGTCTGACGGTCCGTACGACGCTGGACCCGCAGTCGCAGGACGCCGCCAACGCCTCGATCAAGGACCACGTCCACGAGGACGACTCGATCGCGACGGCCGTGACCATGGTCCAGCCGGGCACCGGACGGGTGCTGGCCATGGGCCAGTCGAAGCCGTACGGCTTCGGGAAGAACGAGACGCAGATCAACTACTCCGTGGACAAGCGGATGGGCGGCTCCAACTTCGGCTTCCAGGTCGGATCCACGTTCAAGCCGTTCATCGCCGCCGCCGCCATAGAGCGGGGGATGGAGCCGACGAAGGTGTACTCGGCGCCGAACAAGATGGAGTACCCGAGCCCGGTGTCCCGGTGCGACGGGTCGAACTGGCAGAACCTGCCGCTCGCCAACGGCAAGCTGCAGACGGCGGAGAACGAGACCCCGGAGGAGCAGGGTCCGTACGCGCTGAAGACGGCGATGGAGAAGTCCATCAACACGTACTTCGTGCAGATGATCTCGGAGATCGGGCTGTGCCCGGTCACGGAGATGACGCAGAAGCTCGGCGTGGTCCCGGCCAGCGGCGTGAAGCTGCCCGAGGAGCCGTCCATCGCGCTCGGCTCCGCCGAGATGTCCCCGCTGACGATGGCCAACGCCTACGCCACCTTCGCCAACCGGGGCGTCTACTGCACCCCGATCGCGCTGGAGTCGATCACCGACGCCCACGGCAAGGCCCTCGCGGTGCCGAAGACCAAGTGCGACCGGGCGATGTCCCAGGACACGGCCGACACGATCAACACGCTGCTGCGCGGAGTGGTCGACTCCGGTACGGGTGAGCGGGCCGGTCTGACCGACCGCGACAACGCCGGCAAGACCGGTACCACGGACAACCGCTACAACGCCTGGTTCGTCGGCTACACGCCGAACCTGTCCGGCGCCGTGTGGGTCGGTTCGGGCGGCGCGAAGAAGATCACGATGGAGGACATCACCATCGGCGGTCAGTACTACCCGAAGGTCTTCGGCGGTGGCCTGCCCGGCCCGATCTGGAAGGACGCGGTCTCCGGCTCGCTGTCCGGCCGCGAGGCCCCCGGATTCGTCACGGTCAACATCCCGGAGCCCTCGGTTCCGGGCGGTGGCGGCGGCACCGGCGGCAACAACGGCACCGGCGGCAACAACGGCGGCCGGAACAACCCGACCCAGCCGACCACCCCGCACAAGCCGGGGAAGCCGGGCAAGCCCGGCGGCGACAACAAGCCGGGGGACAACCGCCCCGGCGGCGCGACGGCGGCCGGACCCACCGGAGGCCTCTTCGGCGGCGCCACGGGAGGCGGCGCGACCGACCCCGTCACCGGCGGCACCGCAGCGGGCGCGGCCGGTCTGATCGGCGGCCCGGAGCCGCAGTAGCGGGAGAAGCGAAGAAGGGGAGGGCCCCGGCGGACGGTTCCGCCGGGGCCCTCCCCTTCTTCATGTACTCCCGGTCCGGTCCGCCGCTACGAGAGCTGCTGCTTGACGACCGCGGCGACGCGGCCGCCCTCGGCCAGACCGGCCACCTTCGGGTTCACGATCTTCATGACGGCGCCCATGGCCCGCGGCCCCTCGGCACCCGCCGCCTTGGCCTCCTCTACCGCCTGCGCGACGATCGCGACGAGCTCGTCGTCGCTGAGCTGCTTGGGCAGGTAGCCGTCGAGGAACTCGCCCTCGGCGGTCTCCCGCGCGGCCTGCTCGCCGCGGCCGCCCTGGGCGAAGGCCTCGGCGGCCTCGCGGCGCTTCTTCGCCTCCTTGGCGATCACCTTGAGGACTTCCTCGTCGGAGAGCACGCGCGCTTCCTTGCCCGCGACCTCCTCCTTGGTGATGGCTGAGAGGGTCAGGCGCAGGGTGGACGAAGCGAGTTCGTCGCGCGCCTTGATCGCGGTGGTGAGGTCTTCCTGGAGCTTGGCCTTGAGCGTGGTCATGCACTGAGTCTGCCAGGTGCGGGGACGGTGGCGCCCGCAGGTTTTCGCGGTCTGCGACGATGGGGGCATGCGCGCGCGTTACGAAGTCCCCCTGAAGGTCACGGCCGGACTCGCGGCGGTGGGGGCCGCCGGAGTGGCCTATGCCGCCGGATTCGAGGCCCGGTCGTTCCGCTTGCGGCGGGTCACGGTGCCGGTGCTTCCGGCGGGGATGCGGCCGCTGCGCGTACTCCAGGTGTCGGACATCCACATGGTCGGCGGGCAGCGCAAGAAGCGCGCCTGGCTCCAGTCCCTGGCGGGGCTGCGCCCCGACCTCGTCGTCAACACCGGCGACAACCTCTCCGACACGGAGGGCGTGCCGGAGGTCCTGGACGCGCTGGGTCCGCTGATGGAGTTCCCCGGCGCGTACGTCTTCGGGTCGAACGACTACTACGGGCCGCGGCTGCGCAACCCGGGGCGCTACCTGATCGAGAAGGCGCAGGGCCGGCACGGGCTGAACGGCAACAAGCCGGTCGTCGGAGCCGTCCACAACCCGTGGGAGGACATGCGGGACGCCTTCGACGCCGCCGGCTGGCTGAACCTGACCAACACCCGGGCCCGCATGAAGCTGAACGGCCTGGAGCTGGCCTTCACCGGGCTGGACGACCCCCACATCAAGCGGGACCGCTACGAGCGGGTCGCGGGCGGCCCCGAGGCGGACGCGGACTTCTCGCTGGCCGTGGTGCACGCCCCCTACCTCCGGGTCCTGGAGGCCTTCACCGCCGACCGCTACCCGCTGATCCTCGCCGGCCACACCCACGGCGGGCAGCTGTGCATCCCCTTCTACGGGGCGCTGGTCACCAACTGCGACCTCGACACCAAGCGGGTGAAGGGACTGTCGACGTACGAGGCCGGGGGGCACCGGTCCTACCTGCACGTCTCGGCCGGCTGCGGCACGAACCGCTTCACCCCGGTCCGCTTCGCCTGCCCCCCGGAGGCCACGCTCCTGACCCTCACGCCCAAGGCCTAGGGTCCGCTCCCCCCTCCTGCAGGGGCCCCTGCAGGGGCCCCGCGAAAACCGGATTTCGTCTCCGGCCGAGGGTCCGCTAAAGTAATCGATGTCGCCAGGCAGCAAGCCTGCACGGTGGACATCGGGGTGTAGCGCAGCTTGGCAGCGCGCTTCGTTCGGGACGAAGAGGTCGTGGGTTCAAATCCCGCCACCCCGACTTCGTAAGACCAGGTCAAGGGCTTGATCCGCATCGCGGGTCAAGCCCTTCCTGCGTTTCGGGTGATCGTTCGGAAGGCACCCAGGGGGATCCGCCTCGAAGGGGCGGCCGGCCTTCGCGTGGAACGACTCGGCCTCCGCGGAGGCCTCCTCACGGCCGGTCAACCGTGGCTCGCGGCCCGGTGCGGTCGCCCCCGCCGAGGGCCTGCCCCCGCATCGTGCCCGGGGAGCCGGCAGTGAGGCCGCCGACGGGCTCCGCCGCGTCCTCGACCGGCTCTCCACCAAGGCGAACGCCGGGAGCCCGCATGCTGCAGCTTCGTCGACCGTTCACCCCGCGGCCGGGTCACCGGCCCGAAAGGACACCCTTCATGCTGACCCTGACTCCCCGCGAAGGCGCGGCTCCGCGCGTCTTCGGTCCGGCCCCGCACGGCCAGGGCTCCCAGATCTCCCCGATCATGCTGCAGGAGGAGCTGTGGGAACGGATGCGCGCGCTGCCGTACGTCTACATGGCCCCCACGCTCGTCTCGGTCCCGCACGCCCGTGCGCTGTTCCTGCCCGAGGGCATCGGCAACGGCCCCGCCGAAGCCTTCCAGGGGGGCCGGGAGTGGGGCCACATCCATCCCCACCACGACGGCTCGCTCCACGTCACGCTCCCGCCGGAGACCGAGGCCGAGGTCATCGCCGCGGGCTGGGGCGTACACCACCCCGTCCAGAACGTGACGCTCGTCTACGGGCCCAGGACCGCGGCGGAGTTGGAGACCGTCTGGCAGATCGTCCAGGCGTCGTACCGGTACGCGATCGGCGCGAAGTGACCCCGGCCCGGACGTAGGACCCGGTCAAGGGCCTGATCCGGATCGCGGATCAGGCCCTGTCACGAGCGGTGCCACGTCTGCTCAGCGCGCCCTTGGCCGGCCTCGGCACGGCTTCGGTTCCGTCGGCCGTCATCGTCAGGTGCTCGGGGTCGCGGGTGCCCATGGCGGTCCGCGGGTCCACTTCCGCGCTGGGGTCGCGCCGCAGGTCGTCCCTGGGTCGAGTCCTTCGTTGCCGACGGAGCCGGCGGGGCGGCGGCTGAGGTGCGGCCGGGGGCCGGCGGTGTTGCAATGCCTGGAGGGCCACGCCGGAGGGGCGGGGCTCCGGAGCACGGGAGGAGGGCCATGGGTGGCGACGACTCTTCCCGGCGGCGGCAGCTGCATGTCCTGTGCCACTTGGCGTGCATCGTCGCCTCGCCGACCGTGCTGACCGCGCTCTACTACGTGGCCCCGCTCGACCACGGCTTCAACGACCTCTCCTTCGGAGTCCTGCTGGGCGGGCTGGTCCTGTTCGGGGCCATGGTGGGCTGGCAGGCATCCGCCATCAGCCGCTCGGAGTATCCGCGGCTGCGGGCGATCGAGGCTCTGGCCACCGCCGTGCCCCTGTTCCTGCTGCTGTTCTCGGCGTCGTACGTCCTGCTCTCGGACGGGAATCCGCAGTCCTTCTCGGAACCCCTGGACCGCACCTCCGCCCTGTACTTCACGGTGACGGTGTTCGCGACCGTCGGCTTCGGCGACATCGTGCCGGCGACCCCCACCGGCCGGGTGGTGACGACCCTGCAGATGGTGGCCGACCTCGTCGTGGTGGGCATCGTCGCCAAGGTGCTCTTCGGCGCGGTGCGGATCGGGCTCACCCGACACCCGGGACGGTATGAACGGTGAGCACGGCGCAGCCCGCGGAGGCGCTCCGGCCGGCGGACGTGCTGAAGGCCCCCGGATATCTGAAGACCCTGCTGTTCTGCGCGCTCGTCGGCATTCCGGTGTCGCTGGTGTCGTTCTGGTTCCTCGCCGGGATCCACGAGCTCCAGCACGCGCTGTGGTCCGGCCTTCCGCACGCCCTCGGCTGGTCCTCCGCCCCTTGGTGGTGGCCGCTGCCGCTGCTGTTCGTCGCGGGCGTGCTGGTCGGGCTGATCGCCCTGCACATGAAGGGCGCGGGCGGTCACATCCCCGTGCGGTCCATGGGTGCGGGCATGGGCGGGCCTCGACGGACGTGCTGCCCGGGGTGGTGCTCGCGGCGGCGGCGAGCCTGCCCTTCGGCGCCGTCCTGGGTCCGGAGGCTCCGCTGATCGCGGGGGTGCTCCTGATCGAGCTGGTGGGTGTGGCGGGGTCCGGCTGTTCGCCGTCATGCTGCCCGCCATGCTGTCGAGCGGCATCGGGTCCCTGGTGTTCACCGGCTTCGGGCGGTGGACCGGCCTGCAGACCGGCAACCTGACCGCGAAGCTGCCCGAGCCGTTCACCCGGCTGGACGCCCCCGAGGTGGTCTGGGGGCTGCTGATCGCGGTGCTCGTGGCCGCCCTCCAGCACGGGCTCATGACCACGGGCCGTGCCGTGGCGACTTACGTCGCGGGACGGACGCTGGTACGGACGGCGCTGTGCGCACTGGGCGCCGGCGCTGGGCATCGCCGCCGTGACACCGCTGGTGATCATGGCGGTCGTGGCCGCCATGATCACCACCGAGCTGCTGCCGGGCGGCCCGCGGGCCGCCGGGTGAGCAACCCGGCGCGCGCCGACCCGCCCTTACGCGTCCAGCGGGTTCGCGGCGATGCGCCGGGCCGCGCCGCCCGCCACGTACGCGGCCGCCGCGCAGGCGGGCTTGCGTACGGCCTGGTCCTCGACCAGGGCCAGGAAGGCCGGGCCGAAGCCGAGGCGCGGGTAGTGCTCCAGCAGGCCGGCCCGGAAGGCGGGGTCGAAGTCGGCCACGCGCAGCCCCGACACGTCCGCGCTCGTGCCCACCTGGAGGAGGTGGCTCTCGACGTCCTCGGCGGCGGTGACGTCGTCGCGCATGTGCAGCACGATCACCTCCTGCGCCCGGGCCCGTCGCTGCGGCGCCCAGCCCAGCCCCGCGGTGAAGATCCGGGCCACGTGGCCGCCGGCCTCCTCGAAGGGGAGGGTGTGGCTGTCGAAGGGCGGGGTCAGGCCCAGGTCGTGCAGCAGGGCGCTGACGTAGAGGAGTTCCGCGTCGTGGGCGAGCCCGTGCCGGCGCGCGTACTCGGCGCCGAAGGCGTAGGAACGGACGGAGTGGTTGAGCAGGGCCTGATCGGCGTACTCCGAGGCTGCTTCGAAGGCCGAACGGGCCGTGTCGGAGTCAAGGTTGTGAAGGGTCCACGTCATGGGGGCACCCTAGGCGGACGGGATGAAGTCCACCTCGGACGGCTCCTCCCCCGGCCAGGACAGCCGTGTCGGCGCGGGCCGGGTCTCGGCGAGCACGCTGCCGCGCGATACGACGTAGCGCGGCCGGACCTGACGGCGGATCGCCTCCTCGGGCGTGGGTGCGGGCAGGAGCACGAAGGAGGCGGGGGCGCCCTCCGTGATCCCGTACTCCGAGGCGTCGAGGCCGAGCACACGGGCCGCACGGCCCGTCACCATCGAGAAGGCGGCCGGGATCTCGTCGGCTCCGGTGAGCTGGGCGGCGTAGAGGCCGACGAGGGCGGTCTGGAGCGGGTTTCCGGTTCCGAGCGCGTTCCAGGGGTCCATCACGTCGTCGTGGCCGAAGGCCACGTTGACCCCGGCGGCCAGCATCTCCTTGACCTGGGTGAGGCCGCGGCGGCGTGGATAGCCGTCGAAACGGCCCTGGAGGTTGAGGTTGGCGAAGGGGTTGGAGACCAGGTTGATGCCGGAACGGGCCAGGAGCCGCTGGAGCTTGTAGCTGTACGCACCGTTGTAGGAGCCCATCGCCGTCGTGTGCGAGGCGGTCGCGCGCCCGCCGAGGCCCGAGCGCAGCGCCAGGGTCGCCAGCACCTCCACGAAGCGGGACTGCTCGTCGTCGATCTCGTCGCAGTGGGCGTCGACGCGCAGTCCGTACTCCTCGGCCAGCGCGAACGCGGTCCGCAGCGAGGCGATCCCGTCCTCGCGGGTGTCCTCGAAGTGCGGGATCGCCCCGACGACGTCCGCCCCGCGCGCCACGGCCTCGCGCAGCAGAGCCTCGCCGTCGGGGAAGGAGACGATGCCCTCCTGGGGGAAGGCCACGATCTGGAGCGTCATCACGTCCCGCACCCGGTCGCGGACCTCCAGCAGCGCGTCGAGCGCGATGAGGGAGGGGTCGGTGACGTCGCAGTGGGTTCGGACGTGGAGGACGCCGTGGGAGGCCTGCCAGCGCAGCACCTGCGTCGCCCGCGTGATCACGTCCTCGCGGGTGAGGGTCCGTTTG
The DNA here is from genome assembly GCF_052114405.1 of Streptomyces sp. M-16. Taxonomy (NCBI): domain Bacteria; kingdom Bacillati; phylum Actinomycetota; class Actinomycetes; order Kitasatosporales; family Streptomycetaceae; genus Streptomyces; species Streptomyces sp. M-16. The sequence goes on from NZ_JBFRER010000086.1 coordinate 12,306, forward strand.
CGCTCGCTCCAGCAGGCGATGCCCTCCCAGAGGGTGCCGGAGGCGTTGGGACGCGGCCGGCCGGCGGTCAGGGCGGTGTCGAGGTGGATGTGGGGCTCGACGAAGGGGGCGGTGAGCAGCCCTCCGTGGGCATCGACGAGCACGCCCGTCGCGGGCGGCTCCTTCTGGTCGTCGTGCGGGATCACCCGCGCGATGCGGCCGTCCTCGCCGACCTCGACGTCGGACAGGCCATCGGTGTGGAGGAGCCGGGCACCGCGCACGATCATCCGCATGCGGTCAGCGTACGCACGCGGCGCTCTGTTTCACGTGAAACAACGGCCCGGTGCGCGGCCGACGTCGCAGGACGGGGACGGCGGCGGACAGGCGGGACGGCGGCGGACGGGCAGGGACGGGCAGGGACGGGCACGGCCGGCGCCCGGCGGCGGCCCGTGCGGTGGTCAGCCGCGCTCAGCCGCGCTCAGCCGCGCTTCGACTGGGCCTTCTGCTGCATGCCCCTCGTCTTGGCGGCGACCGACTGGACGTCCCGGACGGCGGCCTTGGCACGCGCCTCGGCCGCGGTGTTCTTCGCCAGCGCGCGCTCGGAGTCCTGGTGCTCGTGGTGACCGGTGCGAGCCTTCTTGGACATGATCAACACCTCTCGGCTGCCTTGGGCGTACCCCCACCACGATGCTCCCCTTCGCCACCGTCGGCATCCCGGAACCGCACCGGCGCATCGCTCCCGCCGGTGCGGCAAGAATGGAGGGCATGACCAGCGACAGCGATCTGACCACCGGCGCAGCCGCCGAGACGCCCGAGATGCCCGACTGGGAGAAGCGCTTCCGGGCGCCGCGCGTCGGGCTCCCCGACTGGGCGGAGGACGCCCCGGACCGCTCGCTCTTCGTCTCGAACGCCACCGGGACGTACGAGCTCTACGCCTGGGACCGTGCCACCGGCACGCAGCGCCAGGCCACCGACCGCCCCAACGGCACCACCGACGGCACCCTCTCCCCCGACGGCGAGTGGATCTGGTGGTTCTCCGACACCGACGGCGACGAGTTCGGCACCTGGGTCCGCCAGCCCTTCGCGGGCGGCCCCGACGAGCCCGCCACCCCGGGCCTGGAGGCCTCCTACCCGGCCGGTCTCGCCATCGGTCGCGACGGCACGGCGGTCGTCGGCCGGTCCACGGACGAGGACGGCTCCACCATCCACGTGGTGCGCCCCGACGGCAGCGCCCCCACCGTCATCTACCGCCACCGCGAGTCGGCCGGCGTCGGCGACCTGTCCCACGACGGGACCCTGCTCGCCATCGAGCACACCGAGCACGGCGACGCGATGCACTCGGCGCTGCGCGTGGTCACCCTCGACGGGACGACCGTCGCGGAGCTCGACGACTCGCGCGGCGCCACCGTGGAGCTCGGACTGGAGGTGCTCGGCTTCGCCCCGGTCGCCGGGGACACCCGGCTGCTCGTCGGCCACCAGCGTCGCGGCCGCTGGGAGCCGATGGTGTGGGACGTCGCCACCGGCGCCCAGGAGGACCTCGCGGTCGAGCTGCCGGGCGACGTGAGCGCCGAGTGGTACCCGGACGGGTCCGCCCTGCTCGTCGCGCACAGCTTCGAGGCGCGCAGCGAGCTGTGGCGCTACGACCTGGCCGCGCGGGAACTCGTACGGGTCGACACGCCCCCGGGGTCGGTCAGCGGCGCGACCGCCCGCCCCGACGGGACCGTGGAGTACCAGTGGTCCTCGGCGGCCGAGCCGGCCTCCGTACGGTCCACCGCGGGCGGCGTCGTGCTCGACCCGCCCGGCTTCCGGCCGCCGGGCTCGGTGCCCGTCGAGGACGTGTGGGTGGAGGGACCCGGCGGGCGGATCCACGCGCTCGCCCAGCGCCCGGTGGGCCACGGCGAGGGCCCCTTCCCCACGATCTTCGAGATCCACGGCGGCCCGACCTGGCACGACAGCGACTCCTTCCTCGCCACTCCGGCGGCCTGGCTCGACCACGGCTTCGCGGTGGTCCGGGTCAACTACCGGGGATCGACCGGCTACGGGCGCGAGTGGACCGACGCCCTCAAGCACCGGGTCGGCCTGATCGAGCTGGAGGACGTCTCCGCCGTCCGGGAGTGGGCCGTGGCCTCCGGCCTCGCGGACCCGGCGCGCCTCGTCCTGTCGGGCGGCTCCTGGGGCGGGTACCTGACCCTGCTCGGCATCGGCACCCGGCCCGACGACTGGGCGGTCGGGCTGGCCGCCGTACCGGTGGCGGACTACGTGACGGCGTACCACGACGAGATGGAGGCGCTGAAGGCCCTGGACCGCACCCTCTTCGGCGGCACCCCGGAGGAGGTCCCGGAGCGGTTCGAGGCCTCCTCACCGCTGACGTACGTGGACGCGGTCAAGGCGCCCGTCCACATCGCGGCGGGTGTCAACGACCCGCGCTGCCCGATCCGGCAGATCGACAACTACGTGGACCGGCTCGCGGCGCGCGGCGCCGTCCACGAGGTCTACCGCTACGACGCGGGACACGGCTCGCTGGTCGTGGAGGAGCGGATCAAGCAGGTCCGGATGGACCTGGAGTTCGCGCTGAAGCACCTGCCGAGGTGATGCCGCGGGGCCCGGTCGGGCCTCGGGTGCGCCCGTAGCGCGCCCGGAGCCCGCCGAGCCCCGGAGGCGGGCTCCGGGCACGGCCCCCGTACGGTGGTGGGGTGCACCGGTTTCTCCTGACCCCGCGCTGGTGGGGGATCAACGTCTTCGTCGCGCTCGCCATCCCCTTCTGCCTGTTCATGGGGACCTGGCAGCTCGGCCGGTTCGAGGACCGCGTCGGCAGCCACCGGGAGGCGAACGCGGAGCGGCCCGCCGGCCAGGCGGCCGCACCGCTGGACTCGCTGCTCCCGGTCGACACGAAGACCTCCGGACGGCTCGCTTCGGCGGCCGGTGAGTACGGGCGGCAGCTGCTGGTCCCGGACCGGGTGCTCGACGGGAAGACGGGCTTCTACGTCCTGACCCTGCTGCGGACCGACGGCGGCAAGACCGTCCCCGTGGTCCGCGGCTGGCTGCCCGGGACGCCGGACCCGGCGAAGGCTCCGGCACCGCCGGCCGGGCGGACCGAGGTGACGGGTGCCCTGCAGTCCTCGGAGAACTCCCAGAGCAAGGGCGTGCACGCGCAGGGCGGACTGCCGGCCGGACAGATCGGGGTGATCGGGGCGGCCACGCTGGTCAACCTGGTGCAGGACCCGCTCTACGACGCCTGGCTGACGGTGCAGACCCCGGCCGACGGAATGCTTCCGGTGCCGGCGAAGGCACCGGTCAACACCGGCCTCGACATGAAGGCCTTCCAGAACCTCGGCTACACCGGCGAGTGGTTCGTCTTCGCCGGATTCGTGCTCTTCATGTGGTTCCGGCTCTACCGGCGCGAGGTCGAGACCCTGCGCGACGCCGAGGCGGGACTGCTCCCGGCGTCGGACGCCGCTCCCACGAGCGTGCGGGCCGAAGCCCAGGCCTGAGCCCGGGCCCGGGGTCCAGACCGCGAAACGGGCCGGGCCCCGCCCGGTCCGGGGTGGCGGGCCGGCCCGGAGGCCGGCTCCGCGCTACGGCGTCGCCTGCGGGAGGATGCCCGTCCGGTAGACCGTCCCGCCGCAGGCCTCGGGAATGGTGGTCCGGGTGACCGGATCGCCCGTGGCCGGGGTGTGCGAGACCGCCACTCCGCCCTGCCGGGTGTCCGTACCGCCGGTCTGCGGGTCCGGGCCCGGAGCGGCGGCGGCCGCGGTCCCGTCACCGCCCTGCGCGGCGGCGGACGCTCCCGTGGCCGTCCCCGTACCGGCCGGCCGCGCGGCGTCGCCCTGCTGGGGCTTGGCCGACGGGCCGGGGGGTGGCGGGCAGGAGGCTCCCGAGGGCACCCAGGCGAAGCGCACCTCGTACGCCGTGTTCGGCTCCAGGAACAGCACCGGCGTCTCCGCCGACGGGTCGGGCAGCAGCCCGCTCGCCGGGTCGCCCGCCGTGTGGCCGGTGACCGTCACCCCTGCGGACTGCGCGGGCGGCGGCCCGGTGGGGACCGCCGCGGCGGTCAGGGTGTCCGGGCCGGTGACCGTACAGCCCTTGGCGGAGACGTTGGTGACCTTGAAACTGCCGAGCACCTTGCCGTCGGGCCCGGGGGCACGGGCACTGCCGGCCACCCCGAGCTGTCCGGCGGTGCACCCGGGGACGCCGGGGGCCGCACCCACCGGGGGCGGGCCGTGGCCGGCTCCGTTCGCGGTGCCCGCGACGGCTCCGGCGTCGGACGGGCCGCCCGTCACCGTGCCGCCGGAGGGGGAGCCGCTGGCCTGCGGGGACGGCGTGCCGCCGGCGCCGCCCGCCTCCTGGTCCGCGCCGGCGGGCTTCGCGGGCTTCGGGCCGGTCCCGGTCCCGTCGCCGGAGCCGTTCTGGTGCGGGTCGGGGGGGCCGCCGCTCTTGCCGCCCTGCGCCTCGCCGTGACCGGCCATCGCCGAGTGTCCGGCGGCGGCGCCCTGGTCGGTGCCCAGGTGCAGCGCGGCCGGGACCGCGGTGCCGGCCAGCAGGGCCGCCGCGGCCGCCCCGACGAGTGCCCGCCGTTTGCGGGCCCGGCGGACGGGCACCGCGTGGCGCAGCCGCTCCAGGGCCCCCTCGGAGGGTTCCAGCCCCTGCACCGCCCCGGTCAGCAGACTCCGCAGGACCTGCTCGTCACCGGTGCCCGGTGCGGCCGGACCCAGCGGGTTCTCGTGGTCGTCCCTCATGACTGCGCTGCCTCCATCGCCACCCTCAGCGCGGCAATGCCCCGCGATCCGTACGCCTTGACCGAGCCGAGCGATATCCCGAGCGTCTCGGCGACCTGGACCTCCGTCATGTCCGCGAAGTAGCGCAGCACCAGCACCTCGCGCTGGCGGCGCTGGAGCCCGCGCATCGCCTTGATCAGGTCGTCCCGCTCCAGCTGGTCGTAGGCCCCTTCCTCCGCGCTGGCCATGTCCGGCATCGGCTTGGACAGCAGCTTGAGACCGAGGATGCGGCGGCGCAGCGCGGAACGCGAGAGGTTCACGACGGTCTGGCGGAGATAGGCCAGTGTCTTGTCGCGGTCGCGCACCCGGTTGCGGGCCGAGTGGACGCGGATGAAGGCCTCCTGGACCACGTCCTCGCAGGAGGCCGTGTCGTCGAGGAGCAGCGCGGCCAGGCCCAGGAGGGACCGGTAGTGGGCCTGGTAGGTCTCGGTGAGGTGGTCGACCGTGGTCCCGGCCACGACCGGAGCGCCGTCGGCCGCCGTCTCGGACGGCGTCCCGGCGGGAACGGCGGCGGCCGCCGCGGTGTCCGGTCCATCGGCCGGTCGTCCGCCGCCCGGTCCGCCGGCCGGTTCCGTGGACGCGCTGTCGCGGGGCGCGGGCACGCGCCCGCCGAGGGTCGGCAGGACGGGCGGCACGGCGGCCGGAACGCTTGCCGGCGGGACGGGAACGATCACGGGGAAGCCGCCGGAGCCGCCTGCCGCGAGCGAGCGGCGGCGCGGGGGAACGATCCCTGGGCGCGCCGGTACGACGGCGTATTCCAACAGTGCCTCTGCCACGCCGGTTGGACACGCGTCCCCCCGTGAGGGTTGTACGCGTGCGGCAGAGTAACCAGCAATTTCCCCATTGCCTTCATGCGTACCCGCTCTTCCCGATTGCCCCATTTATCCAGACGGCAGTCGGGCCATCACCTTGATCAAGGGATCGGTACCGATCCTACAAAGCGAATTACGCGAATTCACCCGCGATCAGTTCCGAGATCTGCGTGGCATTCAGCGCCGCACCCTTGCGCAGATTGTCCGCGCACACGAAGAACTCCAGGGAGCGGGGGTCGTCGAGCGAGGCCCGTACCCGCCCCACCCAGGCCGGATCCGTACCGGCCGCGTCGGCGGGCGTGGGGAACTCCCCCGCCCCGGGATCGTCGACGAGCACCACCCCGGGCGCCGCCTCCAGGATCTCCCTGGCGTGCCCGGCGTCCACTTCCCGCTCGAAGCGGGCCCGAACCGTCAGGGAATGGCCGGTCACCACGGGAACCTGTACGCAGGTCACCGCGATCGGCAGCGTCTCCAGCCCCAGGATCCGCCGGGTCTCCGCCCGTACGGCCAGCTCGTGCGAGGACCAGCCGCCCTCGCGCAGCTCCCCGGACCAGGGCACCACGTTCAGCGCGAGCGGAGCCGCGAAGGGGCCGGTGTCCTCGCCCACGGCCCGGCGCACGTCTCCGGTCTGCTCCCCCAGGGAGCTCCCGGCGACCAGCGACAGCTGGCGGCGCAGCGCCTCGGAACCGGCCCGGCCGGCCGCGCTGGCGGCCTGGTACGAGGAAACGGCCAGGTCGGCCAGTCCGTACTCGGCGTGCAGCGCGCCCAGGGTGGCGATCATGGCGGCCGTCACGCAGTCCGGGCCCGCGACGATCCCGCGCGGCCGGATCCGTACGGCGTGGCCGTTCACCTCGGGCACCACCAGGGGCACCTCGGGGTCTTCCCGGAAGGCGGCGGACTGGTCCACCACGACGGCACCGCGCGCGGTCACCACGGGGGCCCAGCGCGCCGACACCTCGGCCGGGGTCAGGAAGAGCACGACGTCGCCCACGCCGAAGCCGTCGAAGGCGTCCTCGGTGAGGGCGAGCACCTCGGTCTCCTCCCCACGGACGGCCAGCACGCGGCCGGCCGAGCGCGGGGAGGCGATCAGGCGGATGTCGCCCCAGACGTCCGCCCGCTGGGACAGGATCTGGAGCAGGACCGAACCGACGGCTCCGGTCGCCCCGACCACGGCGAGCGCCGGGCCGGAGGACCGGGGCGCCGTCATCGTCCGGTGCCTCCGTAGACGACGGCCTCGTCGCTGTCGGAGTCCAGGCCGAAGGCCGTGTGCACCGCGCGGACGGCGTCGTTGACGTCGTCCTGGCGGGTGACGACCGAGATGCGGATCTCGGAGGTGGAGATCAGCTCGATGTTCACGCCCGCGTCGGACAGCGCCTGGAAGAAGGAGGCGGTGACGCCCGGATTCGTCTTCATGCCAGCGCCGACCAGGGAGATCTTGCCGATCTGGTCGTCGTAGCGCAGCGAGTCGAAGCCGATCTGGCCCTTCGCCTTCTCCAGGGCGTCGATGGCCTTGTGGCCCTCGGCCTTGGGGAGGGTGAAGGAGATGTCGGTCAGGCCGGTGGAGGCCGCCGACACGTTCTGGACGATCATGTCGATGTTGATCTCGGCGTCCGCGATGGCCCGGAAGATCGCCGCGGCCTCGCCCGGCTTGTCCGGGACGCCGACGACCGTGATCTTGGCTTCGGAGACGTCGTGAGCGACTCCGGAGATGATGGCGTGCTCCACCTGCGCGTCCCCTTGCGGATTCTCGTTGCTGACCCAGGTGCCCGGCAGTCCCGAGAAGGACGAGCGGACGTGGATCGGGATGTTGTAGCGGCGGGCGTACTCGACGCAGCGGTGCAGCAGCACCTTGGAGCCGGAGGCCGCGAGCTCCAGCATGTCCTCGGAGGAGATCCAGTCGATCTTCCGGGCCTTCTTCACGACGCGGGGGTCCGCGGTGAAGACGCCGTCGACATCGGTGTAGATCTCACAGACCTCGGCGTCCAGCGCGGCGGCGAGCGCCACGGCGGTGGTGTCCGAGCCGCCCCGGCCGAGGGTGGTGATGTCCTTGGAGTCCGCGGACACACCCTGGAAGCCGGCGACGATGGCGATGTTGCCCTCGTCCAGCGCGGTGCGGATCCGGCCCGGCGTCACATCGATGATGCGCGCTTTGTTGTGGACCGAGTCGGTGATCACGCCTGCCTGGCTACCGGTGAACGACTGGGCCTCGTGGCCCAGGTTTTTGATCGCCATGGCCAGCAGGGCCATGGAGATGCGCTCTCCGGCGGTCAGCAGCATGTCGAATTCGCGCCCCGCAGGCATCGGAGATACCTGCTCGGCGAGATCGATCAGCTCGTCCGTAGTGTCGCCCATCGCGGAAACCACGACGACCACCTGGTGGCCGTTCTTCTTGGCATCCACGATCCGCTTGGCGACGCGCTTGATGCCCTCGGCATCGGCTACGGAGGAGCCTCCGTACTTCTGCACGACAAGGCCCACGTGCGCTCCTCGCTCGGTCCGTCTCATTGCTGGTGCAGTCTAACGAGCGGCCGGGATCCGACCGCCCCGTACCGCATCATGAGACGAAGAGATCAGCACTGCGGTTGCCGTCACTTGCGGCCGAGCCGCCCCAGCTCCTCGGCCATGACCAGTCCGGCCTGCTCCGCGAGCTCCTCCTCGGTCAGGTCCTCGTCCGTGTCGAGGCCGTCGAGGGCGGCCAGCGGCTGGTCCAGCCGGACGTGCGCGATCAGCGACTGGAGGGCGCGCAGGGTGGCCGAGGCCGTCGGACCCCAGTTGGTGAAGTACGAGAACTGCCACCACCACAGCGCCTCGGTGATCCGGCCTGCCTGGTGGTGGATGAGGCCGTGGCGCAGGTCGGCGACCACGTCGGCCACATCGTCGGAGATCCGGTGCGCGACCGGGGCCTTGCGCGGCTCGTACGGGTCGAAGACCTCGGAGTAGACGTCGACCGGCTCCAGCATGACGGCGAAGCGCTCGCGCAGGTCGTCCACGTCCGGCTCCGGGCCCAGGTCGGGCTCGTAGCGCTCTTCGGGCAGGACGTCCTGGTACGCGCCCAGCCGGCCGCCCGCCAGCAGCAGCTGGGACACCTCCAGGAGGAGGAAGGGAACGGCGCTGTCCGGGTCCTCGCCCTTGGCCACCTCGGTGACCGCGACGATGAAGGATTCGATCTGGTCCGCGATCGAGGCCGCGAAGTCGTCCGGATCCTGTCCGAGGGCGTGCAGCGTTGCGTCAGACATCGAGAAGTCGCCTTCCTTCAAAGGCCCGCCCGAGCGTGACCTCGTCCGCGTACTCCAGATCTCCCCCGACGGGGAGCCCGCTGGCCAGGCGGGTGACCTTGAGGCCCATGGGCTTGATCATGCGGGCGAGGTAGGTGGCGGTCGCCTCCCCCTCCAGGTTCGGGTCGGTCGCCAGGATCAGCTCGGTGACCGTCCCGTCCGCGAGGCGCGCGAGCAGCTCGCGGATGCGCAGGTCGTCCGGGCCGACGCCCTCGATCGGGCTGATGGCGCCGCCGAGGACGTGGTACTTGCCCCGGAATTCGCGGGTCCGCTCGATCGCGACGACGTCCTTCGGCTCCTCGACCACACAGATGACCGTCGTGTCGCGGCGCGGGTCACGGCAGATCCCGCACCGCTCCTCCTGCGCCACGTTCCCGCACACCGCGCAGAACCGGACCTTGGCCTTGACCTCCAGCAGCGCGTGCGCGAGGCGGCGGACGTCGGTGGGCTCGGCCTGCAGGATGTGGAAGGCGATCCGCTGCGCGCTCTTGGGCCCGACGCCGGGCAGCCTGCCCAGTTCGTCGATCAGGTCCTGGACCACGCCTTCGTACAACGGACTGCCTTCTTTCTCTGGTCTTCTCTGTGTGTCTTCGGGACGTCTCCGGAGCCCGTGTCACCGGGAGCCGGGCCCCGCTCGGGCCCGGTCCCGGGCCGGGGTCAGAACGGGAGGCCGGGGATCCCGCTGCCGCCGCCCAGGCCCTGGGCCAGCGGTCCCAGCTTCTGCTGCTGGAGCGCCTGCGCGTTCTCGTTGGCCGCCTGGACCGCCGCGACCACCAGGTCGGCGAGGGTCTCGGTGTCCTCCGGGTCCACGGCCTTCGGGTCGATCACCAGCGCCCGCAGTTCACCGGAGCCGGTGACGGTGGCCTTGACCAGACCGCCTCCGGCCTGGCCCTCGACCTCGGCCAGAGCCAGCTCCTCCTGCGCCGCGGCAAGGTCCTGCTGCATCTTCTGGGCCTGCTGGAGCAGCTGCTGCATGTCGGGCTGGCCACCACCGGGAATCAAGGTGCTCACTCCATACGTCGTCGCTACGACCTTCGGGAACGCTCGGTCAATCCGAGCCTACGTGCTCCCCGCGCGCCGCGCCCTACGCCGGGAGGACCAACTCTTTCGAGTGAGAGTCGGGGCGTGCGCGTACCTGATGGCGCCCTCCTTGTGGGCGGAAAACCGGGGATTCGTTGTCCATCGCGCGTCATTCGAAGGTAGGAAGAGCATGCGCATCATTGCGCACACGCGCACCACAGAGACGTCAGCGCAGGCAGAGGGAGTGCCGGGTGAGTCAGCCGGAGATGCAGCCCGAGGGGCCACCCCGGGATCCCGCGGGGGACGGCGACGGCGACCTGACCGGCCGGCCGTTCCCGCTCGGGGACTGGGGCGAACCCGCCGAGCGGCTCGACGAGCTCTACCGCCGGGTGGAGGCCGACGCGCTGCGCACCGCCGAGTGGTACCTCTCCGACCGGGCCTGGAAGCGCCGGGGCGCGCGGACGCTGCGGGCCGGCGCGGCCCTGGGCGCCGTCACGGGTGCCGCGATGCCCCTGCTGGAGCTGACGGGCTCGGCGACGGGCGCGGCCTCGTACGGCTACCTGTCGCTGCTGCTCGCCGCCGCGTGCCTGGCCTGCGACCGGTTCTTCGGGCTGACCTCGGGCTGGATGCGGGACGTCGCGACCGCCCAGGCGGTGCAGCGCCGCCTGCAGACCCTCCAGTTCGACTGGGCCTCGGAGAACGTACGGGAGGTGCTCGGCCCGACGGAGGGCACCGCCGGCGAGGCCGCGGAGCGGTGTCTGACGGTGCTGCGCCGCTTCTCGGAGGACATCACGGAGCTGGTGCGTTCCGAGACCGCCGACTGGATGGTGGAGTTCCGCGCGGGCCCGGCGCCGCTGGTGATGCAGTCCCTGGCCGGGGCCCCCGCCCGCCCGGACGCGTACGTGCCCCCGGCCAGGTTCCCCCTCCCGCCGGGCACCCGCCCGAACATGCCCCGCCAGCGGCCGCCGGAGCAGCCCCGCTGAGGCACGGGGGGTGCCGCCCGGTACCCCGTGCCCGCAGCCGGGGGGCGGGGCGCCGCCCGGTGCCCCGTGCCCTGCGGCCGCGGCCGGGTGGCCGCTCAGCTGAAGATGATCATCGATCCCTGTCCGAGGCTCCGCGTCGCCGCCGCGTGCAGCCCCAGCCACACGTGCCGCTCCCGCGCGAAGGGGCTCGCGTCGTACGGAATGGGCCCCGCCGGCTCCTCCAGCGACGTCGGCCCGCCGGGCGGCGCCGGCGCGGCGGGCGGGTTCCCCGGGTCTATCCCGATCGCGGGGGCCACGAAGGCCAGCTCCCGCAGCAGCCCCTGCGCCGATCCCAGCGGGCCGCCCCCCGCCAGCAGCTCCTCGTTGGCCAGCGGAGCCGGGAAGTCCACCGGGACGTACGCCCCGGCGTGGTCGTAGTGCCACACCAGGTGGGACTGCTGCGCCGTCGGCTCGAACATCTCCAGCAGCTGCTCGTAGTCCCCGCCCAGCTCGTCCACCGGGGTCACCGGCAGCCCGCAGATCTGGAGCAGGTACGCCCGCCGCAGGAAGTGCAGGGCGTCGTAGTCGAAGCCGGCCACCGGGGCCACGTCCCCGCTCAGGCCCGGCATGTAGGCGAACACGGGCACCGACGGCAGCCCCGCCTCGCCCAGCGCCTTGTCGTACGAGGCGATCTCTTCCGCGAAGGGGTTGTCGGGGCTGTGGCACAGCACGTCGACAAGGGGGACCAGCCACAGGTCACAGGCCACGCGGGCTCCGATCAGTCGTTGGCGCCGATCCGGTCAGAGTAATGCTCCGGACACCCTCCGCGAAGGGGTGCGCAGAACCCGGGAGCACCCGGGACGGCGGGCGGGCGGAACCGGGGGCGGCCACGGCGGCCCCTCAGAGCCCGGCGGCCCAGTCCAGGCCGTGCTGGTTGTACGCGCGCACGAGGCGCCGCACCTCTTCGGCGTCGGCCAGGGTCACGGCGTCGACCAGCTCGTTGTGCCCGTCCCACAGCGCGGTCCGCAGCTCCGGCGACCCCTGGAGGTGCGGTACGGAGAAGACCCAGCACTGGATCCGGAGCCGGTGCAGGAACTCGGAGATGTAGGGGTTGCCGGCCAGCCCGCTGAGCTCCCGCCAGAACCGCAGGTCGTAGCCGATGAGCACTTCGAGCGAACCGCTCTGGGCGGCCCGGCGCGCCTCCTCCCCGCGACGGCGCACCGACACCAGCATCTCGGCCGCTCCGGGCGCGACGCCGCGTTCGACGAGGCAGCGGAAGATGCCGTCGAGGATCAGCGTGCGGGCCTCGATCATGCCCCGGAAGTCGTCGACGGTGTAGGTCCGCACCCGGAACCCGCGGTGCTGCACCGACTCCAGCAGCCCCTGGGCCGAGAGGTCGACCAGCGCTTCGCGCACCGGGGTCGCGGAGACCTCGTACTGCTCGGCGATCTGCTTGACCGTGAACTCGGTCCCCGGCGGCAGACGACCCGCGAGCACCTCGTCGCGCAGCGCGTCCGCGATCTGCTGCCGAAGTGTGTTGCGGGTGACGGCTCCGCTTCCGCTGCCTGGCATAGGGGTCCGTCTCCTCCATAGATCTTCGGACACCTTAGGCCAGGCAGCGCGGCTGAAACCGATCGGTTCCACGGCCGATATGCGGACGTATCGCCCGTTATTCGGACGACCTAGCGTCCGGCCTCGTCGGACTACGCGCCCACGGTGTGCCGGTCGGCGACCGCCAGGGCCTCGTCGAGGAGTGCCAGACCCTCCTTGGCCTCGGTTTCCGTGACCGTGCAGGGCGGGACGACGTGCGTCCGGTTCATGTTCACGAACGGCCACAGACCCGAGGCCTTGCAGGCCGCCGCGAATTCGGCCATCGGCGCGTTCGCGGCACCGGCCGCGTTGTACGGGACGAGCGGCTCGCGCGTCTCCTTGTCCCGTACGAGCTCCAGCGCCCAGAAGGTGCCGAGCCCGCGCACCTCGCCGACGGACGGGTGCCGCTCGGCGATCGCGGCCAGGCCCGGGGCGATCACCTCGGCACCGATGCGGGCGGCGTTCCCGACGATGCCCTCCTCCTCCATCGTGTTGATCGTCGCGACGGCGGCGGCGCAGGCCAGCGGGTGACCGGAGTAGGTCAGTCCGCCCGGGTAGGGGCGGGTGGCGAAGGTCTCGGCGATGGCGGCGGAGATGGCCACGCCGCCCAGCGGCACGTATCCGCTGTTCACGCCCTTGGCGAAGGTGATCAGGTCCGGGGTGACGTCCCAGTGCTCGGCGGCGAACCACTTGCCGGTGCGGCCGAAGCCCGACATGACCTCGTCGAGGATGAAGACGATGCCGTGGCGGTCGCAGAGCTCGCGCACCCCGGCGAGGTACCCGGCCGGCGGGGTCATGATCCCGGCGGTGCCCGGAACGGACTCCAGGATGATCGCGGCGATGGTCGCCGGACCCTCGAAGGCGATGGTGTCGGCGAGGTGGGCGAGGGCGCGCTCGCACTCCTCGGCCTCGGTCGTGGCGTGGAAGGGCGAGCGGTAGAGGAACGGGCCCCAGAAGTGCACGACCCCGGCGGCGGCCGTGTCGGAGGGCCAGCGGCGCGGGTCGCCGGTCAGGTTGATCGCGGCGGCGGTGGCGCCGTGGTACGAGCGGTACGTGGACAGCACCTTCTGGCGGCCGGTGTGCAGCCGGGCCATCCGTACGGCGTTCTCCACGGCCTCGGCGCCGCCGTTGGTGAAGAAGATCTTGTCCAGGTCGCCGGGGGTGCGCTCGGCGATGAGGCGTGCGGCCTCGGAGCGGACGTCGACGGCGAAACCGGGCGCGAGGGTGCAGAGCCGGGCGGCCTGCTCCTGGATCGCTGCGACCACCTTGGGGTGTTGGTGGCCGATGTTGGTGTTGACCAGCTGGGAGGAGAAGTCGAGGAAACGGTTCCCGTCGTAGTCCCAGAAGTACGAGCCCTCGGCCCCGGCGACGGCCAGCGGGTCGATCAGGGCCTGGGCGGACCACGAGTGGAAGACGTGAGCGCGGTCGGCGGCCTTGACGGCCGCACCGGTGACATGAGGGGTCATGCCGTCACGCTAGAAGTGCGCAGGTCGGAAGGGATATCGGCGGACTGTATGCGGGTGGGCGCCCACCCTCGGCAGTCTGTCTGCCGCAGCCGAGCATTGACAGCACACTCCCACAATGACAGCCTCTTGTCATAGGCCTCTCGTCAGAGACCCTTTGCGATCCGGAGGCGAGCACCATGAGTGGAACCCCGAGCGGGCCCCGGCCCGAGCCGAAGCCCGTCCACCTCGCGGTCTACGACACGTACGCGGACTGGGAGACCGGCCACACCACCGCGCACCTCGCCCGGCGCGGCCACACGGTCCGTACGGTCGGCCCCGCCGCCGGGCGGCCCGTCACCACGATGGGCGGGATCCGGATCCAGCCCGACCTGGCCCTCGCGGACCTGCGCCCCGAGGACTCCTCGCTGCTGATCCTGACCGGCGCCTCGCTCTGGGAGACGGGCGACGAGCTGGCCCCGTTCGCCGCGAAGGCCCGCGCGTTCCTGGAGGCCGGGGTCCCGGTCGCGGCGATCTGCGGGGCCACGGCGGGCCTCGCCCGCGAGGGCCTCCTGGACGGGCGCGCCCACACCGGTGCGGCCTCCTCCCACCTGGCACAGCAGCCGGGGTACGGGGGCGCCGCGCACTACGTGGAGGCCGACGCCGTCACCGACGGCGACCTGATCACGGCGGGCCCGACCGAGCCGGTGGCCTTCGCCCGCGAGGTCTTCGCGCGGCTCGGCGTCTACCCGCCGGACGTGCTCGACGCCTGGTACCGGCTGTTCCACGACTCCGACGCGAGCGCCTACCCGGTGCTGATGGCCGCGGCGGAGGCCGGAGATGCCTGAGCCGCTACCTCCTCTTTCGGTACGGGAGCGGCAGGACCTGCTCAGCGGAACGGCGCTCGGCGTCTTCCACCTGAACGGCCAGTTCCTCGCGCTGTCGGAGGAACTGGCCCGCCCGGCCGGGCTGACGGCGGCCTGGTGGCAGGTCCTGGGGGCCGTGCTGCGCGAGCCGCTGCCGGTGGCGGGCATCGCGCGGGCCATGGGGATCACCCGGCAGAGCGTGCAGCGGGTGGCGGACCTGCTGGTGGCCAAGGGCCTCGCCGCGTACGCCCCGAACCCGGCCCACCGCCGCGCGAAGCTGCTGCGCCCGACGGAGGAGGGACGCGCCGCGATCGCCCGCATCGACCCGGGCCACGCCGACCTGGCCGCCCGCCTGGCGACGGAGCTGGGCGACGAGGCCTTCGCCGAAACGACCCGCGTCCTGAACCGCCTCTCGGCGGCCCTGACCGCCATCGCCGGATCCGGCCCCGCCGGCGGTTGAGGCGGTTGAGGCGGGGGCGAGCGCCCGGGGCGAGCGCCCGACGGCGGGGCCTCCGGCGGCGCCGCTGCACCGGAGCGCCTCCGCCCGGACCGGCCCCGCCCAGCCCGGACCGGCCCGATACTCCCTCTCGCCCCGCGCGGCGAACTACGCTCGGCCCGTCGGCCCGCCCCCGGGGGAAGGACCAACCGCCGATGGAACCGCTGCACCCCGCCGACCCCCAGCACGTCGGCCCGTACCGCGTCCTGTCCCGCCTCGGCGCCGGCGGCATGGGCCAGGTCTACCTCGCCCGGTCCGACCGCGGCCGCACCGTCGCGGTGAAGCTCGTCCACCCCGGACTCGCCCTCCGCGAGGAGTTCCGCGCCCGGTTCCGCCAGGAGGTCGCGGCCGCCCGCCGGGTCGGCGGCGCGTGGACCGCTCCCGTCCTCGACGCCGACACCGAGGCCGAAGTCCCCTGGTTCGCCACCGGGTACATCGCCGGGCCGAGCCTGCGTCAGGCCGTGGCGCACGACTTCGGCCCCCTTCCCGCCCGTACCGTGCTGATCCTGGCCGCCGGACTCGCGTACGCCCTCCAGGACATCCACCGCGCGGGCCTCATCCACCGTGACCTGAAACCGTCCAACGTCCTGCTCACCCTCGACGGACCCCGCGTCATCGACTTCGGCATCGCCCGCCCGCTCGACACCCTCGACGCCGGTCTGACCCGGCCGGGGGAACTGGTCGGCTCGCCCGGGTTCATGGCTCCCGAACAGGTCCGCGGCGAGGCGGTCACCCCGGCCTGCGACGTCTTCTGCCTCGGCGCCGTGCTGGCCTACGGGGCCACCGGGCGGCTGCCCTTCGGCGACGCGGAACACCCCGGCGGGGCCGCGGGGCTGCTGCTGCGCATCGTGGAAACGGAACCCGAGCTGGACGGCGTACCGGCCGAACTGCGGGAACTGGTCGCGGACTGCCTGCGCAAGGACCCCGCGGCGCGGCCCGATCCGGCGGCGGTCCTGGACCGGGTCGGGGCCGGCGGCACGGTGGCGAACGGGCGCGCCCTGGAACCGTGGCTTCCGGCGCCGCTCGTGGACCGGCTCGGACGGCACGCCGTACAGCTCCTCGACCGCGAGGACTCCGGTCCGCGGCATGTCGTCCTCCCGACCCCCACCGCCGTGGCGCCCCCGCCACCGCCCCCGGCCATGCCCCCGTCGTACTCCTACGGGCCGCCCGCCGAACCGGCGCCCCGGCCCCACGCGGCGTCGACCGCCTTCCTGGTGGCCGTCGCCGTCGTGGTCGCGGCGGCGGCGGGCGGCACCGTGTACGCGGTGATGAGCAGCGACCCGGACCCCCTCCCTCCGGGCCCGGCCGTCACCGCCTCCGCCCCCTCCCTGCCCACCGGGGCGGGCCCCGCGGACCCCGAGGACCCCGCAACCGGAACCTCCGCGGGCGGCGGCCCGGCCGCCCGCCTCCCCCAGTCCTACGCCGGCACCTGGCGGGCCGCCTCCGGCAGCGCGACCTGGCGCCTGGACCTCACCCCCGGCGCGATCGGCGAGCCCGTGATGACCCTGCGCGTGGACGACCCCGGCTACTCCTGCTCCTGGCGGGCCACCCTGCGCGGAGCCCCCGGCCCGGTGGAGCTCGACGCCTCCACCCTCACCTCCGGCCCCCCTCCCACCTGTACTCCCGGCGGCCGGAGCCGGCTGCGCCTGCTGCCCGACGGCACCCTGCTGCGCGAGCTGGACGGGGGATCGAACCCCCCTCTCACGTATCACCGGGAGTAGTCGGCAGCCGATTGTGTCGAAGTCAATAAGCCTGAAAGCAAAGCTTGTTGCGTACGAGGAGCCCAACGCACACTGCGGCACATGGAGCCGTTGAAGGTAGTGGCACAGCTGTGGGAGCGGATCGAGGCACACGACTGGGACGGCGTGGCCGCGCTCATCGCCGAGGACGCGGTCATCGAGTGGCCGGTCAGCGGCGAGCGCATCGTCGGCAGGGCCAACTTCGTCGCCGTGCTCCGTGACGAGGGGGAGGACTCCGCGGACGACGAGAGGTCCCTCGGCGCGGTCGAGGTGCTGCGCATCCTCGCGGACGGGGACCTCGTCGTCACCGAGGTGGAGATACCCGAGGAGCACGTCGTCTACCGGGCCGTCTCCCTGTGGACCGTGCGCGACGGGGAGATCGTCGGAGCGAGGGAGTACTGGACCAGCCCTGGACAAGACCCTGCGCCCCGCTGGAGGGCCGTTTACGTCGAACCGCTGGTGGCAGACTGAGCCGTGTGCTCACGCAACTCGCCGCGGCTACCGGCGTCTTGGCCCTGCTCACCCTCGTCCCCGGCCCCGACATGGCCATCGTCACCCGGCGGGCCGTCTCACGGGGGCGGGCCGACGGGCTGCGCACCGTCGGCGGGATCGCCGCCGGGCTGCTGCTCTGGGGCGCCCTGACCGTGGCCGGTCTCGCCGCGCTGCTCGCCGCCTCGGCCGAGGTCTACCTGGTGGTCAAGCTCGCGGGTGCGGCGTACCTGTGTTTCCTCGGCATCCAGTCCCTGCGCCGCCCGGGGGGCGGCCCGGAGAGCGGCCCCGACGGGGCCGGAAACGGCGCCGGCGGCGGGAGCGGGAGCGCCTGGCGGACCGGCCTGGTCAGCAACGTCCTCAATCCGAAGATCGCCGTGTTCTACACCGGGCTGCTGCCCACCCTCGCGCCGCACGGCCTGCCCCCGGCGGCGGGGATGGCGCTCCTCGTCCTGGTCCACGTGCTGCTGACCCTGCTCTGGCTGGGCACCTACGTCTACGTCCTGTCGCACGCCCGGCGGTTCTTCACGCGCCCGCGCGTCCGCCGGACGATGGACCGGGTGACGGGGGTCGTGCTGATCGGCTTCGGGGTGCGCGTGGCGACGTCGGCGGCGTAGCTCCGGGGAGGGAGGGCCGCGGGGCCGGAGAGGCTGGGGAGGCCGGAGGGGCCGGAGGGGCCGAAGAGGCCGAAGAGGCCGAAGAGGCCGAAGAGGCCGAAGAGGCCGAAGAGGCCGAAGAGGCCGAAGAGGCCGAAGAGGCCGGAGAGGCCGGAGAGGCCGGAGAGGCCGGAGAGGCCGCTACCCGAGGAGGGTCTCCAGCTCCCCGGTGATGGCGGCGCGCAGCCCGTCGTGCCGGGGAGCCAGGGCGTGGCGCTCGCCGCGCCAGCACTCCTCGTCCTCGTAGAGCCAGACCGGCATCCCGACGAGGTCGGCGGGCTCCCACTCGTAGCGGGGCCAGATGTGGGCGTGGAGGTAGGGGTCGGTGTTGCCCAGGATCTCGATGTTCACGCGGCGGAAGGCCGGGTCGAGGCGGGCGCAGGCGCGCTCGACGGCCTCGGCGAGGCGCTCCAGGTCGGTGAGGTAGGAGATGCGGCGGGACCGTGGCAGCTCGGAGAGGCGGGTCACGGCCGGGTCGTCGGTCAGCAGGACCGAGTAGCCGGGCAGGAACTGCCGGTCCCCGATGGCCGCGAACCCCGAGTCGAGGCGGCGCAGGACGGTGGGGTTCTCGCCGCGGTGCGCGCTGCCGATGCGGTCGCGCCTCCAGTCGTTCTTGTTCATGGCACGGACCCTAACGCAGCGGTGGTGAGCGGCCCTTGGGGTCGACCCCCGGGTCGGCTCGCGGGTCGGCTCACGGGTCGGCTCACGGTGGGCTCCCGGTGGGTGGCCGAGGTCGTCCGGCTGCCTCTGAGGTAGTGCCTGTCATACCTGAGAGCTACGAGGAAAGGCCGCTCCGGAGCGTGACGCCGACCAAGGGGGCTGATTCCTAACGTCGTTGTGAGAGCGGGTGATCGCCCGCTATCCGCCGGACTCTGCTGGCCGGCCTCGTCGCCGCGGCCGTCGTGGTCCCCGTGTCCGCGGCGGCCTCGCCGAAAATTCCCGCGCCCGTCCCGGCGTCCTTCGCCCCGTCCGCGACGATACAGAGCCGCTACACGACGAACCTCGCCGCGATGGGCGAGGCCTCGCGCATGGCTCGGGACGCGGGGCGGACCGGCCGCTCCGAGAAGCTGCGGACGATGGCGGCCGCAGCCCCGGGGCAGGAGGGCGGGGCGCAGTTCCTGACCTTCGACGGCCGGGGGCAGGGGCGTGCCATAGAGGTGCTGGGCGATCTGGGTACCGCCGACCGGATCGCCGTCCTGGTGCCCGGCTCGGACACGACGCTGGACACCTACCAGCGCTTCCGCGACGGCGCCCGATCCCTCCAGCAGCGGCTCCAGCGGGAGCATCCCCGCTCAGCGGTGGTCGCGTGGCTCGGGTACGACACCCCGGAGACGGTCAGCACCACTGTCCTGACGGCCGCCCGCGCCGAGGAGGCAGCCGCCGAACTGGGGCCGTTCCTGGCCCGGTTGGTGGACAAGACCGGCGCTGACGCCCGGATCTCCCTGCTGTGCCACTCGTACGGCTCGGTGGTCTGCGCCCGGACCGAGACCGGCCCCCGCGTGAGCGATGTCGTCCTCTACGGGAGTCCCGGCACGGGGCTCCCGTCCGCCGACCGGATGCCGACCGCGGCCCGGGTGTGGGCCGGCCGGGGCAGCGAGGACTGGATCGGCGGGGTTCCCCATGTCCGCTTCGCCGGTCTCGGCTTCGGTACCGACCCGGTGGCTCCCGCCTTCGGTGCCCGGCTCTTCGCAGCGGGCTCCGCCGGACACAGCGACTACCTCAAGCCCGGCACGGAGTCCCTGGACAGCCTGGCCCGCATCGTCATCGGCCCGGCTGCCGGCCCCGGTGGTTTCACCGGCCCCGTCGCCTCCCCCACCCGCCGGGAGGCCTCGCATGCGTGAGCTCCGCACCCGCTGGTCCGCCCTCGCGGACCGCGTCGACAGCGCGACCCCGGCCCACCGGGACCGGTCCGTGGACGCTCTGCGGGCCTTCGCGATCCTCGGGGTGGTGCTGGGTCACTGGCTGGTCACCGCCCTGACCGTCACCGACGGCAGCCTGCACGGCGCGAGCCCGCTGGCCGCCATGCCCTGGCTGGCCCCGGTTTCCTGGGTGTTCCAGACCCTGGCCGTGTTCTTCCTGGTCGGCGGTCATGTCGCCGCCCAGGGCCACGCCTCGGCGAAGGCGCGCGGAGTCTCGTACGGCGCCTGGGTCCGCCAGCGCCTCGGGCGGCTGTTCCGGCCGGTGGCCGCGGTGCTGACGCTGTGGGCCGTGGTGGCGGGCGGGCTGCTGCTGGGCGGCGCCGAGCCGGAGACCGTGCGGACGCTGCTCAAGCTGGTGTGGTCGCCCCTGTGGTTCCTGCTGGTGTTCGCCGCGCTCACCGCGGCGACCCCGCTCGTCGCCCGGATCGGTCCTCTGTGGCCACTGGCCGTGGTGGCCGGGGTGGATGCGTGGCGGTTCGGCTTCGGCGGGCCGGAGTGGATCGGCTGGGTCAATGTCGCCGCGGGCTGGCTCGTCCCCTACACCCTGGGCGCGGCCTGGTCCCGGGGGGCTTTCTCCCGGCGCCGCCAGTCCCTGTTCCTGCTGGTCGGCGGCGGGGCCGCCACCGCCGCGCTGGTTCTCTGGGGCGGGTACCCGGCCTCCATGGTGGGGGTCCCGGGAGCTGCCGTGTCCAACCTGAACCCGCCGACGCTGGCCGCCGTCGCCTTCGGCCTGGCCCAATGCGGGCTGGCCCTGCTGGTGCGCGGGCCGCTGGCCCAGGCCATGAGCCGGCCCCGGACCTGGGCGAAGGTGGCCCTGCTGAACCTGTCCGCGATGACCGTCTTCCTGTGGCACCAGACCGCGATGATGTCCGTGACCGCCGTCGGGCTGCTGTTCTCCACCGAACTGCCAGGACTGCACACCGCGCCCGGCTCGGTCGGCTGGATCTTCACGCGACTGCTCTGGCTGCCGGTGTTCGCGGCCGCCCTGACCATCTGCTGGTCCGCTTTCCGGATTCACGAGCAGCCTCGGGCCGCCCGCATCGCCCGCCGCGCCCGCACCGCGCGCACCGCCGCGATCGCCGCGGCACCGCGGGTCCCGGTGCCCCGGGCGGCCCGGTTCGAGGAGGCCGGCCGTGTTTAGGGTGATCCGCGTGACCGAACAACGCGCATCCCGGGCGGATACCGCCCTCCTCGCCAAGGGCCTTGTGGTCAGCGAGCTGTTGACCCTGCGGCGGGATCCGCTCCCCCGGATGTCCAGGCCCCGGTGGCTGGCCCGGCTGCCGCACGCGGTGGTGCTCTACGCGGCCGTGCTCTTCTGCTTCCTCACCAACGAGCAGCTGTCGCACTACCACGTCACCGGCGGCCCCTCGCTGGTGCTGGCCCTCCTGTCCGGGGTGCCCATCGCGGTGGCGCTGTCGCGCCCGATCGCCGCCTGGTGGCTGGGGCTGCTCGCGGCCGGCCTGATCGCCTGGACGATCCACTCCGAGGTGGGACAGGGCCAGTCCTGGCCGTGGATGCCCGCGGGATTCTTCGCCTTCGCCCCGCTGATCCTGCTGGCCGCCCTGCGCGTGCCGCCGCGGGCCACCGTCGCGGTCGTCACCGTCCCCGTCGGCCTCTCGGCGGTGGCCGAGCTGCTCTTCAAACCGGATCACAGCACCACCAGTTTCTTCACGTCCAGCCTGGTCTTCGGCATCGTGGGGCTC
Organism: Streptomyces sp. M-16; assembly: GCF_052114405.1. Taxonomy (NCBI): domain Bacteria; kingdom Bacillati; phylum Actinomycetota; class Actinomycetes; order Kitasatosporales; family Streptomycetaceae; genus Streptomyces; species Streptomyces sp. M-16. The sequence continues at coordinate 34,029 of NZ_JBFRER010000086.1, forward strand.
CTGGGGTACTCACTGCGCGCGGTGCGGCTCGCCCGGGGACAGCTCGTCGTCCAGGAGACCCTGACCGAGGAGGAACGGGCCCGGCGGACCCTGCTGGAGGAGCGCAGCAGGATCGCCCGCGAGCTGCACGACGTGGTGGCCCATCACATGTCCGTGATCTCCATCCAGGCCCAGGTCGCCCCGCACCTGGTGGAGAACCCCTCCGAGGAACTGAAGGAGAACCTCGCCGGGATCCGGGAGAACGCCCTGGAGGCCCTGACGGAGCTGCGCCGGGTCCTGGGGGTGCTGCGGTCCGAGCAGCCCGGTGATCCTGCGGCGCCGCAGCATCCGCAGCCCACCCTCGCGGAGCTGGACGGCCTCGTGGACAACGTGCGGGGGGCCGGACTGGACGTCATCACCGAGGTGGCGGGGATACGGCGGCCGCTGGCGCCGGGAGTCGAGCTGACCGCGTACCGGATCGTCCAGGAGGCGCTGAGCAACTGTCTGCGGCACGCGCCGGGTTCTCGGGTCGAGGTCGGCATCGCCTACGGACCGCGCGAACTGCACCTGTGCGTCGCGAACTCGGCGCCCTCCCGGGCCGCCCCGCCCTCCGTCGGCGCCGGGCACGGGCTGCTCGGCATGCGGGAGCGGGCGGGCATGCTGGGGGGCGAGCTGGCCGCCGGGCCGCGTCCCGGTGGCGGGTACGAGGTGAGCGCGGTCCTGCCCATGGACCCGCCGGGCAGCTCCTCCGAGACGAAGAAGGACGCATGAGCACTCCGATCAAGGTGATGATCGCCGACGACCAGATGATGGTCCGGCAGGGCTTCACCGTCCTCCTGAACGCGCAGCCCGACATAGAGGTGGTCGGGCAGGCCGTGGACGGCGCCGACGCGGTGGCGAAGGTCGCCGAACTCGGTCCGGACGTGGTGCTGATGGACATCCGCATGCCCGGCATGGGCGGCATCGAGGCCACCTCGGTCATCACCGGTGTGCCGGAGTCGAGGGTGAAGGTGCTGGTGCTGACCACCTTCGACCTCGACGAGTACGTGTACGAGGCGCTGCGCGCGGGCGCCTCCGGCTTCTTGCTGAAGGACGCCTCGGCGGACCAGCTCGCCGAGGCGGTGCGGGTGGTGGCCGCCGGCGAGGCCCTCCTGTCGCCGAACATCACGAAGCGGCTGATCACCGAGTTCTCCCGGCTGGGGGCGCCGCGGGCGCCGTCCCGGGCCCGGATCGACGAGCTGACGGAACGGGAGACGGAGGTGCTGTCGCTGATCGCCCAGGGGCTCTCCAACGCGGAGATCGCCGGGCATCTGACCGTGGCCGAGCAGACGGTGAAGACCCACGTGAGCCGGATCCTCGTGAAGCTGGGTCTGCGCGACCGGACGCAGGCCGCGGTGTTCGCGTACGAGACGGGTCTGGTCCGTCCCGCGGGCTACTGAGGAGGACACGTAGTACTTGCGAGGGACCCCCGGAAATCCCCTTCTGCGCCGACGCGGACCAGTGAGGAGGCGGCCTACGGTTTGAACATGACCCAGACGACCACCGGGGCCACTCCCCGTCCGCCCGAACTGAGGCTGGCTTCGGGCTTGATGCAGAGCCTGCGTGACGACATGTTCACGGATGCCTTCGCTTACCGTCCGCTCGCCCCGATGCGGACGGACGGGCCGATCGTCCGCCGCCTGCCGGCGCGGATACGGACGCAGATGGCCTATCTGCCGCACGCGGTGGTGGGGGTGACGGCCTTCTTCGTGTTCATGCTGGCGGGTATCAGCGGGACGGGCGGTATGTCGCCGGTCTCGCGCACCGTGGCGGGGTTGGTGGCCGCGGCGCCGGTGCTGATGACCCTGGTGCGGCCCCTGGGGGCCTTCTGGGCGGCGCTGGCGGCCACGGTCGTGCTCTCGGTGCTGCAGGACCGGATCTTCACCTGGCCCTGGTCTCCGGGCACGTTCCTCTCCTACCTCTCCGTGATGGTCTTCGTCGCCCTGCGGACCAGGCCCCGGGTGGCCGGCTGGATGTGGGTCGTCACCGTGGTGTTCGGGACTGCCGTGCAGATCCTGTTCGGTGCGGAGCGTGCGGGCAGCATCGGGCCGATGGCCTCCGCCTCGGCGGTGGCGCTGCTGCTGGTGACGGTGCGCAACACCCGCCGGGAGGCCCGGCAGGAGGTCACGGCGGTGCTGGAGGTGACGGCCTTCGAGCGGGACCGGAGGACGTTGCTGGAGGAGCGGACGACCATCGCGCGGGAGCTGCACGACGTGGTCGCGCACCACATGTCGGTGGTGGCGATCCAGGCGGAGGCGGCTCCGTACCGGGTGAAGAATCCGCCGCCGGAGCTGGAGGCCGCGTTCGTCACCATCCGGGAGAACGCGGTGGCGGCCCTCACCGAGCTGCGCCGGGTGCTGGGGGTGGTGCGGTCCGCGGACTACGAGGCGCCCGACGCCCCGCAGCCGACGCTGGCCGCGCTGGAGGGGCTGCTCGCCAATGTGCGGGAGGCCGGGCTGAGCGTGGAGAAGACCGTCACGGGTGCGGTGCGCGAGCTGCCGCAGGGCGTGGAGCTGTCGGCCTACCGGATCATCCAGGAGGCCCTGAGCAACAGCCTGCGGCACGCGCCGGGATCGTTGGCGGAGGTCGAGGTGTCGTACGTGCTGGGTGGTCTGGGGATACGGGTCGTCAACGGCCCGGCTGTCGGGGACGTGCCGCCTTCACCGGGGGCCGGGCACGGGATCACCGGGATGCGGGAGCGGGTGGCCATGCTGGAAGGGGAGATGACGGCCGGGGAGAGCCCTTCGGGCGGGTACGAGGTGGCGGTGTTCATACCGGTACGCAGCCGACCGCAGTCGGAGGAGGACCCGGTATGACGATCAGAGTGCTGATCGTCGATGACCAGATGATGGTCCGCGAGGGCTTCTCCGTCCTGCTGAACGCGATGGAGGGCATCGAGGTCGTCGGCGAGGCCGTCGACGGCCGGCAGGCCATCGCGCAGGTGGCGGCCTTGCGGCCTGACGTGGTGTTGATGGACATCCGGATGCCGGAGATGAACGGCCTGGAGGCGACCCGGAAGATCGTGGCGGCCGACGCGGACGCGAAGGTGCTGGTCCTGACGACCTTCGACCTCGACGAGTACGTGTACCAGGCGCTGCGGGCGGGGGCTTCGGGGTTCCTGTTGAAGGACGCGTCGGCCCGTCAGCTGGCGGACGGGGTGCGGGTGGTGGCGGCCGGGGAGGCGCTGTTGGCCCCTTCGGTGACGAAGCGGCTGATCGTGGAGTTCTCGAAGCTGGCGAAGGCTCCGCAGGCCGCCGATCCGGCGGGGGTGCCGGAGCTGACGGAACGGGAGACGGAGGTGCTGGTGCTGATCGCGCAGGGCCTGTCCAACGGGGAGATAGCGGACCGGCTGCTGGTCGCGGAGTCGACGATCAAGACGCATGTGAGCCGGATCCTGGTGAAGCTGGGCCTGCGGGACCGGACGCAGGCGGCGGTGTTCGCCTACGAGACCCGGCTGGTGACGCCGACTTAGGCGCCGTCCGGGCCGGGTGCGGGCCGGGTGCGGGCCGGGTGCGGGCCGCCGTCCGGGCCGGGTCCGGGACAGGTCCTGTGGGGGACCGTCGGGGGCTGGTCGGGAGGGGCCGGGGTTCCGGGCCGGGTCCAGTGGGTTCCCGGCGGGGCGGGGCTAGTCTGCGGGGATGGGCTTTGATCCGTGGGATGCCGAGTTCGTCGCCGACCCGTACCCCGCCTACCGGGAGCTGCGGCAGCAGGGGCGGGCCGTGTGGTCGCCGGCGACCGGGCAGTGGCTGGTGCCGCACTACGCCGATGTGAGCGCCCTGTTGCGGGACCGGCGGCTGGGGCGGACCTACCTGCACCGCTTCAGCCACGAGGAGTTCGGCCGACAGGCGCCGCCGCCGGAGCACGAGCCCTTCCACGTGCTCAACGGCAACGGGCTGTTGGACCTGGAGGATCCCGCGCACGCGCGCGTGCGGCGGCTGGTGGCGAAGGCCTTCACCCCGCGCACCGTGGAGCGGCTCGCGCCGGCGGTGGAGCGGCTGGCCCGGGAGTTGGCGGACGGGCTGCGCCGGGCGGGGGGCGGGGACCTGCTGACTGCCGTCGCCGAGCCGCTGCCGGTGGCGGTGATCGCGGAGCTGCTGGGTGTCCCGGAGGCGGACCGGGGGCTGTTGCGGCCCTGGTCGGCGGACATCTGCGGGATGTTCGAGCTCCGGCCGGACCGGGAGACGGCCCGGCGTGCGGTGACCGCGAGCGTGGAGTTCAGCGCGTACCTGCGGGAGTTGATCGGCGAGCGGCGCAAGCGGCCCGGCACGGATTTGATCTCCGGCCTGATCGCCGCCCACGATGAGGAGGGCCGGCTCAGCGAGCAGGAGATGATCTCCACCTGCGTCCTCCTGCTGAACGCCGGACACGAGGCGACCGTCAACACGACGGTCAACGGCTGGTGGGCCCTGTTCCGCAATCCCGAGCAGCTCGCGCGGCTGCGCGCGGACCCGGGAGCGGTGGATCCCGAAAAGTTGTCCACAGCTGTGGATGAACTCATGCGCTTCGACACACCTCTCCAGATGTTCGAGCGCTGGGTGCTCGACGACATCCTGATCGGGGACACACCGATCCCTCGCGGCTCAGAAGTCGCACTGTTGTTCGGTTCTGCGAACCGGGATCCGGCGCGCTTCGAGAACCCCGACGCGCTGGACCTCTCACGCGCCGACAACCCGCACCTGACCTTCGGCGCCGGGATCCACTACTGCCTGGGGGCGCCCCTGGCCCGGCTGGAGCTCGCGGCCTCCTTCGGCGCCCTGCTCGACCCGGCACTCCCACCGTTGCACCTGGTCAGGGAGCCGCAGTGGGGGGACGGCTACGTCATCCGGGGCCTGCGCGAACTGCTCGTGGAGTTCTAGCCGACGGGCCGAAAGCCCGGGGGCCCGGGCCCGGCCGGTCGGCCGGGGCCCGGGCCCCTCACGGTCTCCGCCCGCGGCTACGCCGTCAGGTCCCGGCGCCGCAGCGCGCCCAGTCCTGCCGCGACCAGCGCCCCCGCGAGGACGGTCAGGGTCAGCAGCGGAGCCCAGTCGAGGGCCTCCGGCCCGGGGAGCTTGGGCAGGTGGGTGAAGGGCGAGACGTTCATGACCGACTGGGGAAGGTCGAGCGCCGGGCCGATCCAGCCGAGGGCCAGCGCGACTCCGGCGACTGCCCAGCCCGCGACCGCGTACTTCGGGAGCGCGCCGTGCAGCAGGGCCGCCAGGGCGCCGAGCAGCCACACCGCCGGGAGCTGCGCGAGGCAGGCACCCACGGCCGTACCGACGTCCCGGCCGTGCCCGATGCCCAGTCCGAGCCCGGCCAGCAGCAGGATCACGGCCGAGCCGCCGAACGCGACGGCGAGGTGACCGCCGGCCCAGCGCAGTCGCCCGACGGCGTTCGAGAGCAGCGGTTCGGCGCGCTGCGCGCTCTCCTCGCCGTTCAGGCGCAGCACGGAGGAGACCACGTAGAGCGCGGCGATCATGCCGAGCAGTCCGGCCATCGCGGCGAGGAAGGCGTCGGTGAGCCCGCTCTGCCCGCCCATCCGCTCGATGATCTGACGGGTCTTCTCGTTGCCGCCGACGACGTCGGCGGCGCCGTCCGCCATGCCGCCGAAGACGAGCCCGGCGACGAGGAAGGCGGCGCCCCAGCCGATGAGGCTGCCGCGCTGGAGCCGCCAGGCCAGTGCCCCGGCCGTGCCGAGCCGGCCCTCGGCCGGTCCGGGACGGGCGGGCAGGAAGCTCATGCCCAGGTCGCGGCGGCCCGAGAGCAGGTACGCGGCTCCCGTCGTGAGCGCCACCCCGGCGACGAGCAGGAGGAGCACCCACCAGCGTTCGGCGGCGAAGGCGCGGGCGTTCTCCACCCAGCCGAGCGGGGAGATCCAGGTCAGGGCGGAGGCGCCGTCCGGCGTACCGGCGTCGCCGGCGGCCTTCAGCACGAAGGCGGCGCCGAGGACGGCGGAGGTGAGCCCCTTGGCGGCGCGGGCGCTCTCGGTGAGCTGGGCGGCGATGGCCGCGATCCCCGCGAAGAGCAGACCGGCGCCGCCGATGGCCAGGCCCAGCGCGAGGGCGCCGGGCCCGCCCTGCCCGGCGAGTCCGCCCGCGACGAGCAGGACGACACACGCGTTGGCGACGAGGGCGGCGAGCAGCGCCGCCGTCAGCGGGGCCCGGCGGCCCACCATGGCGGCGGACAGCATTTCCTGGCGGCCCGTCTCCTCCTCCTCACGGGTGTGCCGGATGACGATGATCAGGCTCATCACGGCGGCGAGGACGGCGCCGTAGACGCCCATGCGCCAGGAGGTCAGCGCGCCGAGGGAGTCGCCGAAGACCGGCCCGTACAGGGCACGCATGGAGCCGTTGGCGTTCATCGAGGAGGCGAGCTCGGCGCGTTCGGCGGCAGTGCCGTACACCTTTTCGAGCGAACCGGGCATGCTCACCACCAGCAGGCCGGTGACGAGGACCCACACCGGCATCATCACGCGGTCGCGGCGCAGGGCCAGCCGGAGCAGGGCGCCGGTGCCCGCCAGTTGTCGGTTCATCGTGCGTTCGCCTCGTCAGCGGTCGTGTAGTGGCGGAGGAAGAGCTCTTCGAGGGTGGGCGGGGTCGAGGTCAGCGACCGCACGCCCGAGGCGGTGAGCGAGCGCAGCACGGCGTCCAGCTTGTCGGTGTCGGCCTGGAGGCTGACCTTGAGGCCGCGCACGTCGACGTCGTACACGCCGGGCAGGTGCGCGATGCCGTTCGGCGGTCCGGCGAGTTCGGCCGTGATCGACGTACGGGTGAGGTGGCGCAGTTCGGCGAGGGTGCCGGTCTCCACGGTGCGGCCGGCGCGGATGATGCTGACGCGGTCGCAGAGGGTTTCGACCTCGCTGAGGATGTGGCTGCTGAGGAGGATGGTGCGGCCGGCGGCACGGGCCTCGGCGACGCAGCTCTGGAAGACCTCCTCCATCAGCGGGTCGAGGCCGGAGGTGGGTTCGTCGAGGATCAGCAGCTCGACGTCCGACGCGAAGGCGGCGACCAGGGCGACCTTCTGACGGTTGCCCTTGGAGTACGTACGGCCCTTCTTGGTCGGGTCGAGTTCGAACCGCTCCAGCAGCTCGGTGCGGCGCGCCCGGTCGAGACCGCCGCGGAGCCGGCCGTAGAGGTCGATGACCTCGCCTCCGGAGAGGTTGCGCCACAGGGTGACGTCACCGGGCACGTAGGCGATGCGGCGGTGGAGCGCCACCGCGTCGGCCCACGGGTCACCGCCGAGGAGGCTGACGGTCCCGGCATCGGCGCGCAGCAGGCCGAGCAGGACCCGGATGGTGGTGGACTTCCCGGCGCCGTTGGGGCCGAGGAACCCGTGGACCTCGCCCGCGGTGACGTCGAGGTCGAGTCCGTCCAGTGCGTGGGTGCGGCCGAACGCCTTGTGGAGCCCGGCGACGCTGATTGCCTTCGTCATGTTTCTGAACGTACGCTACTTTCACAAAATTGTGAAGCTCGGGAATCGCGTAAAGTCTGAGGGGTGGCGGATGCAATGGATGTACGGGACGAGGAAGCGGTATCCCGCTTCGTGGAGCGGTTCGCGGCGCAGCTGACGGAGGCGGGCATGCAACGCATGGCCTCCCGGGTCTTCGCGCGGCTGCTCGCGAGCGACGGGGGATCGATGACCTCCGCGGAACTGGGCGAGGCGCTCCAGATCAGTCCGGCGGCGGTATCGGGCGCCGTCGCCTACCTGACGCAGGTCAACATGGTCAGCCGGGAGCGCGAACCGGGCTCCCGCCGCGACCGGTACGTCCTGCACAACGAGCTCTGGTACGAGACCTTCACCCGCCGGGACCAGGTCCTGACCCTGTGGGAGAAGACCCTGCGCGAGGGCGCGGCCGGCCTCGGCGAGGGCTCCCCGGCGGGCGCGCGGATCGCGGAGACGGCGGCGTTCTTCGAGTTCCTGCAGGGCGAGATGCTCGGAATGATGGACCGCTGGCGCGCCCACCGCGCGACGCTAGACCTGCCGTAGCCGCGGGAGCGGGGCCGGGGCGACACCCCGCCCCGCCCCGACCCGCCGGGGGCCGGCTCAGCGCGGCAGGGTGAGGGCCCAGGCCGCCGGATGGCGGGTCCAGGTGCGGCGGCGGACCGGGCCGGTCAGGACGTGGTCGGCGCGGTAACGGAAGTCCGCCCCGGACACCGTCACCGCCTCGGCCCGCCCCGTCAGCGGCGCGGCCCCCGCGAGCCGGACGACGACCTCGGCCGGACCGCCCCCCTCCCCCGTCCGCACCGCCACGTCCTCCACGGGCTGGTCCACGTCCGCGAGCACCACCCCGTCCACCTGCACCTCCACCCTCAGCCGGTGCGGCGCGGCCCCCGGGCCGGTCAGCAGGGTCCGCAGCAGCGAGCGGTACGCGCCGCCGCGCCGCGCCGCGGGCGGACCCGCGATCCGCAGCCCGCCCAGCACCACCCCGTCGCTGTCGTCGACCAGCAGGTCCCGCGGCCGCGGCACCCCGTCCAGCGCCGCCCGCGCCCCGAGCACCGCCGAGAGCGGCACGCCGAGCGAGCGGGCCAGCCCCAGCGACCCCGAGGGCCCCACCGGAACCAGCGAGAGCGCCCGGTCCACCGGCCCCCGCTCCCGGTGCAGCAGCGCCACGGCCCTTACCAGCGCCCGGTCGTCGCCCACGATCACCGGCCGCCGATGACCCCGGCGGGCGAGGGCCCGCGCAAATTCCTCCTGCGAATCGGGGAGGCAGATTTTCGCCGCGGCCCCCGCTGACAACACATCCTTCGCGATTCGCACGGACTCGCCGTCAAGACGGCGGGCGACCGGGTCGACGAGCACGAGCAGGCCGCCGACCGGCGCGCCCGCATGGCTCATGGTGGGCTCTGGAGCCGACACCTCGGTCCTTCCTCGGGTAGCATCTTTGTGCAAGAGGCCCTTGCGCTATTGCGCCAGGGCCTTCGTCTATTCCGGGGTACCGGTCCGACGGCTCAGCCTGCGGTGTACATCGTCGTACGCCCCCTGACCTTGGACATGCCCCATCCGGAAGAGGTGTACGCCTGTGCCCGCTCTTGTGCTGCTCGGAGCTCAGTGGGGTGACGAGGGCAAGGGAAAGGCCACCGACCTGCTCGGTGGATCCGTTGACTATGTAGTGCGCTACCAGGGTGGCAACAACGCCGGCCACACGGTCGTCGTGGGCGACCAGAAGTACGCGCTGCACCTTCTCCCTTCCGGCATCCTCTCCCCCGGATGCACCCCGGTCATCGGCAACGGTGTCGTCGTCGACCCGGCCGTCCTGCTCTCCGAGCTGCGCGGCCTGAACGAGCGCGGCATCGACACCTCGAAGCTGCTGATCAGCGGTAACGCGCACCTGATCACGCCGTACAACGTCACCCTCGACAAGGTCGGCGAGCGCTTCCTCGGCAAGCGCAAGATCGGTACGACCGGCCGCGGCATCGGCCCGACCTACGCGGACAAGATCAACCGCGTCGGCATCCGCGTCCAGGACCTCTACGACGAGTCGATCCTCATCCAGAAGGTCGAGGCGGCGCTGGAGGGCAAGAACCAGCTCCTCGCGAAGCTCTACAACCGCCGTGCCATCGAGGCCGGCGCGATCGTGGAGGAGATGCTCCAGTACGCGGACCAGATCAAGGGCTACGTCGCCGACACCACCCTGATCCTCAACAACGCGCTGGACGAGGACAAGGTCGTGCTCTTCGAGGGCGGCCAGGGCACCCTGCTCGACGTCGACCACGGCACGTACCCCTTCGTCACCTCCTCGAACCCGACCGCCGGCGGCGCCTGCACCGGCACCGGCGTGGGCCCGACGAAGATCAGCCGCGTCATCGGCATCCTCAAGGCCTACACGACCCGCGTCGGCGCCGGCCCGTTCCCGACGGAGCTCTTCGACGAGGACGGCGAGGCCCTGCGCCGCATCGGTGGCGAGCGCGGTGTGACCACCGGCCGTGACCGCCGCTGCGGCTGGTTCGACGCCCCGATCGCCCGCTACGCGACCCGCGTCAACGGCCTGACGGACTTCTTCCTCACCAAGCTCGACGTGCTGACCGGCTGGGAGGAGATCCCGGTCTGCGTCGCGTACGAGATCGACGGCAAGCGCGTCGAGGAGCTCCCGTACTCCCAGACCGACTTCCACCACGCGAAGCCGATCTACGAAACCCTCCCGGGCTGGTCCGAGGACATCACCAAGGCCAAGACCTTCTCCGACCTCCCGAAGAACGCCCAGGCGTACGTGAAGGCCCTGGAGGAGATGTCGGGCGCCCCGATCTCCGCGATCGGCGTCGGCCCCGGCCGCACCGAGACGATCGAGATCAACTCGTTCCTCTAGGAACCCGCAGCACCCGCACCACCCCCGAGCGGGGCAGCCGGCACGTCCGCCGGCTGCCCCGCTCGGGCGTGTGCGGCTTCAGCAGAACGCCTCCTTCGCCACGGCTGCCCCCTTGTTCCAGCCCAGGCTGAACTGCTGGTTGGCCGAGGCGGGGGCGGTGGCCTTGCAGTCGGCCTTGACGGCGTCCCAGCCGGCGACGATGCCGGCCTTGAGAGTGGTACCGGTGGTAGTGGTCGTCGCGCTGCCGCCGCTGCACTGGGTGACCGTCGAGCCCTGCCGGACCGAGTACTGGCCCTCCTTCGCCTTGGCGATGTTGAAGGTGCCGTCCGGATTCATGCTGAAGCCGGCGCCGACGCCCGTGGACGACTCCAGGAAGGCGGGCCCCGGCTGGAACCCGCCGCCGGAGATGCTCACCGTGCCGTCCGCCAGCACGCCGGACGTGGAACACGTGGCGGCGGGGACGGCCGCGGGGGCCGAGGCCAGGGCGAGCGCGGTGGGGCCGAGGGCGAGGGAGCCGGCCATCACGGGGGTGAGCAGGATCAGGCGCGTACGTCGGTTCATGGTGCTGCCTCCCACGGGGGAGAAGGGGAAGGGCGGAGGTCGCCGGGGACCGGGACGACGGCGCTGTGCGCCGACGGTGCACCGGGCCACGAGGCCCGTCCGGCACCGGTCCGGCGCCCGCGCGGCCGGACATGCCGGCCGTCTCCGTCCCTTCATGGTCCCCCGCACGGCCGCACGTGTCGCCCCGGAAAGTTTTTTCCCGGACCTGTCACACTCGCGGCGTCCCATCCGTCAGTGGGGTGAAGCCGACGCAGCGAGCATCGGCCCCGGCCACCGGAGGGCCCCATGACGAACACCGACACCAACGCCACCGCCACCGCCACCGCTCCCCTCTCCCGGATGGCCGATCCGGGCAGGTTCGTCCCCGAGATGAGCGACATCAGCGCCGCCCTCTTCCGGGCCACCGGCAACCGCTCGGTGCCGCGCACCACGATCAGCCTGGTCCACCTGCGGGCCGGCCAGATCGTCCACAACACCTACCTGACCCTCCTGAACACCGGGTTCCTGCGCAAGGCGGGCGAGACCGAGGAGCGGATCACGGCCGTCTCCTCCTGGCAGGACGCCCACTGCTTCACCCCGGCCGAGCGGGCCGCCCTCGCCCTGGTGGAGGCGGTCCTCCAGCCCGCCCCGCGGGGCGAGGAGCGCGTCTGCGACGAGCTGTACGCGGAGGCGGCGAAGCACTTCGACGAGAAGGCCCTGGCCACCCTCACCATCGCGATCGGCCAGATCAACTTCTTCATCGCCCTGGCGCTGATCGGCAAGCCGGCGCCGGTCTCCTCCCTCGCCGACCGGCAGTGGGACTGAGTCAGCGCGCCGCCTCCCCGTCCGGGCCCCGGTGTGAGGGTTCCGGTGCCCGGACCACGGGGGGGGCCGGAACGAAGTCGCCTCCCGGCTCGTGTACGTGCGCTCGGGCCCCTCAGGCGAGGTCGTCCCGCCCGAGCCAGGCGGGGCGGTCGGGTACGTCTGCGTCCCAGGCCTTCGGCGGGGGCGGCGGAGGGGGGACCGGGTGCCCGCGGCGCGGTACCGGTACGGGTTCGGGCCGGGGCTCGGGCAGGGGCTCGGGCTCCGGCGGGGGAGGGGCGCTGTCGGAAACGACCTCGACCGCCTTGAACCGGTAGTGGTGGGGAAGTCCGAAGCGGGGCTCCACGACGACGAGGAACCCGTCGCCCTCCCGGTACACGACGCGGCGCACCACCTTGCGGAACAGTCCGGGATCGAAGGCGTCGACCCGCTCCCGGAGCGCGGCCAGGGCCTCCTCGCCCGTCCCCTCGACGTGCCCCAACACCCCGACGGACCAGGTCAGCCCCCGGTGCTCGCCGATGTTCCGTTCCAGGATCAACCCCCAGGTCGGCACTACGCCCGCCCCGCCGCCCGGTCGGCGAAGCCGGTTGCCGGCGTGAGGGTGGGGCCGGGGTCCTCGGAGTCCCGGACGTGGCCGGCGTAAAGGCGGGTGGCGGCCTCGACGCAGTCACCGCCGTCGGGGCTGCCGTGGCTCGACGTGAACCACCGCTTCGCAACGCTCATTGCCTGACTCCCGCCGACTCCCGGACAAGGCCCGGCGGATCGTCCGGGCTCAGGGCCTACGAACGGATCTTCGCACGGCTCCGGACGTGTGGGCCGGCCTCTCCGCGGTCGCTGCTCGGGAGGCTCTCGTCCTGAATCCGCTCCGGGGTCCGGCGGACCACGTACCTCCCCGCGGCGGCCCGGCGGTGTCCCCCGGGGGAGAGGACCGTTTCGCCCACTCCCTGCCGGCGCACCGTGCCACGGGCCCCTACCAGGCCAGTTGCGCGAGCTCCTCGCAGACCACCGCGCAGGCGTCGGCCGCCGGGTCGATCAGGGGGAAGTGGCCGACGCCGTCCAGCAGGGTCAGGCCGACCAGCTCGCCCGCCTCCCCCGCGGCGGCGACGTACGACTCCGCCACCGCGTGCGGGACCACGATGTCCTCCCGCCCGTGCACCACCGCGGTGGCGATGCCGGTCGGGAGCAGGGCCGCCGGGTCGGCGGACGGGAGGCGGGCGTCCCAGTGCTCCGGGCCGCCCAGCAGCTGGGCGGACGCGCCCCCGCACACCCCCAGTTCCTCCGCCACCGCGAAGTCCGCGATGGGGGCCAGCGCCACCACACCGCGCAGCGGCGGCGGGGCGGGCAACCGCCACGGGGACCCGGCCGGCAGGACGTGGCGGGCCGCCGCCCACAGCGCGAGGTGGCCGCCCGCCGAGTGGCCCGTCACCACCACCCGGTGCAGGTCCGCGACGGGCAGCGCCCGCGCCGCCAGACCCGGCAGCGCGTCCATGGCGGCGGCGACGTCGTCGAAGGTCTCCGGCCAGCGCCCCGCCACCGGCCCTTGGGAGGCCTGGTGCGGCAGGGAACTCCCGCGCCGGTACTCGACGTTGGCGACGGCGAAACCCCGGCGGGCCAGGAACTCCGCGAAGGGGGTGACGTGTTGCCGGTCGTACGGTGCCCGCCAGGCCCCGCCGTGCAGGACCACGACCAGCGGGGCGGGAGCCCCGCCGCCCCCTCGGGGGGCGTAGAAGTCGATGACCTGGTCGGGGTGTTCCCCGTACGCGGCGCTCGCGTCGGGCTCGACCGGCGGATGGGAGAAGGCCGAGGCGGCCTCGGCGGCGTCCCGTTCGACTGCGGGGTCCGTCATCGGCTCAACCTCTCGGGTAAACGCGTGGGACAGCGGGGACTGATGTTCCGGTGTTTCGCCAGAGCGGGACCGTATCAGGCTGGAACGGGCCGTCCCGTGGCCGCACCGGGTACAAGCGGAACGGGCGGGGCCGCAGCCCCGCCCGCTCGTTCGCCACACCCGTCGAAGTGACGTTTCGCTAGGGCGTCACCCGAAAACGTGACCCAGCGTGCGCGCGGCACGCTCCGCGTCGGCGAAACCGACGTAGAGCGGGGTGAACCCGAAGCGCAGGACGTCGGGTGCCCGGAAGTCCCCGACGACCCCGCGGGAGATGAGCTCGGCCATCACCTCGCGGGCCCCCTCGGTCCGCAGCGAGACCTGGCTGCCGCGCTCGGCGTGCCCGGCCGGGGTGACCACCTCGACCTTCCCCTCAGGGACGTAGCGGGCCACGCACTCCAGGAAGAAGTCCGTCAGCGCGAGGGACTTCGCGCGGACGTCCTCGACCGCCACGCCCTCCCACACCCCGAGGGCCGACTCCAGCGCCAGCATGGACAGGATGTCCGGCGTCCCGACGCGCGCCCGGGCCGCGCCCTCGGCCGGCTCGTAGCCCGGGGTCATCGCGAACGGGTCGGCGTGGCTGTTCCAGCCGGGGAGCGGGGAGTCGAAGGCACCCTGGTGGCGGGCGGCCACGTACACGTACGCCGGGGAGCCGGGACCGCCGTTGAGGTACTTGTACGTGCAGCCCACCGCGAGGTCGACGCCGTGCTCGTCGAGGCCGACCGGCAGGGCGCCCGCGCTGTGGCACAGGTCCCAGACGATCAGGGCGCCCGCCGCGTGCGCGGCCGCGGTGAGACCGGGCAGGTCGTGGAGCCGGCCGCTGCGGTAGTCGACGTGGTTGAGCAGCACCACGGCGGTGTCGCCGTCGATCGCGCCCGGCGCGTCGGCGGGGTCGACGGGGACCGGCTCCAGGCCGGTCAGCCGGGCGGCGGAGGCGGCGATGTAGCCGTCCGTCGGGAACGTGGTCGCGTCGACCAGCAGCTTCGTCCGGCCGGGTACGGCCATACGGGCGGCGCCGACCAGGGCCTTGAAGAGGTTGACGCTGGTGGAGTCGCCGACCGTCACCTGCCCGGGGGCCGCGCCGACGAGCGGGGCGATGAGGTCGCCGATCCGCTCGGGGGCGGTCCACCAGCCGCTCTCGTCCCAGGACCGGATGAGGAGCTCGCCCCACTGGCGGCGGACGACGTCCGTCAGCGCGTCGGGGACGGCGGCCGGAAGCGCTCCGAGGGAGTTCCCGTCGAGGTAGACGACCCCGTCGGGGAGGGTGAAGCGCTCACGGAGCTTGGCGAGGCCGTCCAGGGCGTCGAGCCGCGCCGCGCGCTCCGCCAGGTCGGCCGTGGCGTTGGTGTCAGACATGGCTGCGGGCCGTCCAGAGCTCGGGGAAGACGTTCTTCGTGGCGCGCTTCTCCAGCCAGGTCACCCCGGCGGAGCCGCCCGTGCCCGTCTTCGCCCCCATCGCGCGGCGGGTCGCCACCAGGTGGTCGTTGCGCCAGCGCCAGACGAGTTCCGCGACGTCCGTGAGGACCTCGCCCAGCCGGTGCAGGTCGGCGTGGCCGCCGTCGGGCTCGGCGTACAGGGCCGTCCAGACCGCCTCGACCTCCGCCGAGGGCTCGTAGCGCAGCGCGAGGTCGCGCGTCAGGACCGACTGGGGGACGGGCAGGCCGCGGCGGGCCAGCAGGCGCAGGGTCTCGTCGTAGAGGCTGGGCTCCTGGAGGGCCTTCTCCAGCTCCCCGTGGACGCGCGGCGCGCCACGGTGCGGGACCAGCATGGACGCCGACTTCTCGCCCAGCAGGAACTCCATCCGGCGGTACATCGCCGACTGGAAACCGGAACCCTCGCCCAGCGCCGAGCGGTAGGCGTTGAACTGCGAGGGGGTGAGCTGCGCGAGGGGCCGCCAGGAGGCGTTCAGGGCCTCCAGCTCGCGGAGGGATCGTTTCAGCGCGTCCATCGCGACCGGGATGCGGTCCTCGCGCAGGGCGCGGGCCGCCGTCTCCCACTCGTGGACGATGACCGTGAACCACAGCTCCATGACCTGGGTCGTGACCAGGAAGACCATCTCGCCGGGGTCGTCCGAGCGGAGGTGCTGGAGGTGGGTGAGGACGTCTGCCTGGACGTAGTCCTCGTACGGGGTCGTGCCGGCGAAGTCGAGGTTCGGGGTGTCCGAACCGGCTCCGGAGGCATCAAGGGCGTGCGACATTTCTGTCTCCTCGACACGTGCTTCCGGGTAGCGGTCCGCTCCTTCCGTGAGGTAAGTGGAGCCCCGGTCCCCTGCCTCGCATCATAAGCAGGGGATCCGGAAGCCCTCTAGGGCGAACGCCGGCAGTTATACGAGCGTGTCCGCGGCCGTGGCCGAGGAGTCGCGCAGGAAGGTGGAGCAGCGCTCGTACTCCTCCTTCTCGCCGATGGCCCCGGCGGCGCGGGCCAGGGCGTGCAGGGCGCGCAGGAAACCGCGGTTCGGCTCGTGCTCCCACGGCACCGGCCCGTGGCCCTTCCAGCCGGCCCGGCGCAGCGCGTCCAGGCCCCGGTGGTAGCCGGTGCGGGCGTACGCGTACGACTCGACCGTGTGGCCCGCCTCGAAGGCGCGGTCCGCGAGGGCGGCCCAGGCGAGGGAGGAGGTCGGGTGCGCGGCGGCGACCTCGGCCGGGTCGGTCCCGGCGGCGAGGGCCTCGCGGGGCGCGGGCTCGTCGGGCAGGTGGGTGGGGGCGGGGCCCCCGAGCAGGTTCTGGTGAATCGACATGGCTTCAGTGTGTCCGATGGGCCGCGCGCCCGGGGGCCGGGGCGCTCACGGGCAGGCGCTCACCGGCAGGGGTTCACCAGCGCGAGCTCACCGGCAGGGGTTCACCAGCGCGAGCTCACCGGCAGGGGTTCACCGGCGCGAGCTCACCGGCAGGCGCTCACCGGCAGGGGCTCACCGCCACGAGCTCACCGGTACGAGCCCGCCCCCGGGCGCCCGCACGGACGGAGCCGGGCCGACGGCGGCCGGGCCGGGGCGGCGCGCCGCCGGGTGCCGGGGCCCCGGCG
>NZ_JBFRER010000087.1:0-31173 GCF_052114405.1 Streptomyces sp. M-16
ATCGCCGGAGCCGCATAGGTCAGGGACTCGGCGACCTCGCGGAACGCCTCCAGCATCGGCTCCATCAGCGGGGAGTGGAAGGCGTGCGAGACCGTGAGGCGCTTGGTCTTGTGACCCCGCTCGGCCAGCTGCCCGGCCACCTCCAGGACAGCCCGCTCGGTGCCGGAAATGACCACCGCGGAGGGCCCGTTGACGGCCGCGATGTCCACCTCGGAGCAGAGCAGCGGGCGGACCTCGGCCTCGGCCGCCTGGACGGAGACCATCGCGCCGCCCTTCGGCAGCGCGCCCATCAGCGCGCCACGGGCCGCCACCAGACGGGCCGCGTCCGCCAGCGACAGGACGCCCGCCACGTGCGCGGCGGCGATCTCGCCGATCGAGTGCCCGGCGAGCAGGTCGGGGCGGATGCCGTAGGCCTCCAGCAGGCGGTACAGAGCCACCTCGACCGCGAAGAGCGCCGGCTGGGTGAACTCCGTGCGGTGGATCTCCTCCCCGTCGCCGAAGACCACGTCCTTCAGCGGCAGGTCGAAGTGCGCGCACACCTCGTCGAAAGCGGCGGCGAACACCGGCTGCGCCTCGTACAGCTCACGCCCCATCCCCGGACGCTGCCCACCCTGACCCGAGAACAGGAAGGCCAGCTTCCCGCCGGACACCGCGCCCTCGACGACCCCGGACGCCGGACGGCCCGCGGCCAGGGCCTCCAGGGCGGACAGCAGACCGTCCCGGTCCGCCGCCACCACGGCCGCACGGGTACCCAGGGCCGCCCGCGAGGTCGCCAGCGAGAAGGCCACGTCCGCCACGTCCAGGTCCGTGTCCGCCGTCACCCGCTCCAGCAGCCGGCCCGCCTGCGCCCGCACCGCCTGCGCGTCCCGCCCCGACAGCACCCACACGGGCAGGGGGGCGTTCGCCGTCGGCGGCTCCGGCTCGCTGAGGGGCGGTGCTTCCTCCAGGATGACGTGGGCGTTGGTGCCGCTGATGCCGAAGGAGGAGACGGCGGCCCGGCGGGGTTCGCCCGTCTCGGGCCAGGTGACGCTCTCCCCGAGCAGTTCGACCCGCCCGGCCGTCCAGTCCACGTGCGGGGTGGGCGCGTCGACGTGGAGGGTGCGGGGCAGGACGCCGTGGCGCATCGCCATCATCATCTTGATGACGCCGGCCATGCCCGCCGCGGCCTGGGTGTGGCCCAGGTTCGACTTGAYGGAGCCGAGCCACAGCGGCCGGTCCGTCGCCGCCCGGTCCTGGCCGTAGGTGGCGAGGAGCGCCTGCGCTTCGATGGGGTCGCCGAGGGTCGTGCCCGTGCCGTGGGCCTCGACGGCGTCGACCTGGCCGCCCGTCAGGCCGGCGTTGGCCAGGGCCTGGCGGATGACGCGCTGCTGGGAGGGGCCGTTGGGGGCGGACAGGCCGTTGGAGGCGCCGTCCTGGTTGACCGCGGACCCCTTGAGGACCGCGAGGACCTCGTGGCCGTTGCGGCGGGCGTCCGACAGCCGCTCTACGAGGAGCAGGCCGACGCCCTCGGACCAGGCGGTGCCGTCGGCGGCGGCGGCGAAGGGCTTGCAGCGGCCGTCGGGGGCCAGGCCGCGCTGGCGGCTGAAGTCGACGAAGGAGGCCGGGGTGGACATCAGGGCGACACCGCCGGCCACGGCGAGCGAGCATTCGCCCCGGCGCAGGGCCTCGGCCGCGAGGTGCAGGGCGACGAGGGAGGACGAGCACGCCGTGTCGACGGTCAGCGCGGGGCCCTGGAACCCGTAGAAGTAGGACAGCCGGCCCGACAGGACGCTGCCCGCGCCGCCCGTGCTGAGGTACCCCTCCAGGCCGCTCTCCCCGGCGAGCCGGGGCGCGTAGTCGTGGTACATCTGCCCGGCGTAGACGCCGGTGCGGCTGCCGCGCAGGGAGTCGGGGTCGATGCCCGCCTGCTCGAACAGCTCCCAGGAGGTCTCCAGCAGCAGCCGCTGCTGGGGGTCCATCGCGAGGGCCTCGCGCGGGGAGATCCCGAAGAAGCCGGCGTCGAACTCGGCGGCCCCGTCGAGGAATCCGCCGTCGCGGGTGTACGTGGTCCCGGGCGCGTCGGGGTCGGCGTCGAACAGGCCGTCCAGGTCCCAGCCGCGGTCCCGCGGGAAGGGGCCGACGGCATCGGTGCCGGAGGCGACCAGCCGCCAGAGTTCCTCGGGCGATCCCACGCCGCCGGGGAACCGGCAGGCGGCGCCGACCACGACGACCGGGTCGGCGGCGTCGGCCAGCGGGTCCTGCCCGGCCCGCTCCCCCGTCGCGGGGGCGGACGTCCCGTCGAGGAGAGCGCCGCGCAGGAACCGGGCCAGCAGGAGCGGGCTCGGGTGGTCGAACGCCAGCGAGGCCGGCAGCCGCAGGCCGGTGGCGGCGGCCAGGCGCGTGGCCAGCCTCACCGATGCCATGGAGTCGAAGCCGAGCGGCCGGGACCGCTCCCGGGGGTCGGAGGCGGGGGCGGCACCGCGGACGTCGGCGATGGCGTCGGCGACGATGCGCAGCAGGCGCCGTTCGCGGCCGGCCTCGCTCAGGGGGGCCAGTTCCGCGGTCAGCCTCAGGGCCAGTGCCGGGTCCTCGGTGGCCGTGGCGGTGGCGCGCGCCGGCTCGTCGCCGAACGCGTGGACCCGGACGGCCGGTTCGCCCTCGATCAGCGCGGCGTCGAGGCCTTCGCCCAGCTCCCGCCCGGTGACCTCCGGTGCCGCGCTCAGGGAGAGCGCCTTACGGCCGTCCGCGCGCAGGCGCCGGGCGACGGCGTCGAGGACGGCGACGGCGCCGGGTACGGCACCGGGCCCGGTGGCGGTGAGCAGGACCACGGCGTGGGTGTCGAAGCCGGTCAGGGCACGGTCGACCGCTTCGGCGTCGGCGGGGTCGCAGGTGGCGCGGACGACGTCCGGGCACAGGTGGGCGCCGGTCAGGTGGGCGGCGAGGGCCGCGGCGCGGTCCTCGCCGGGGCCGGTGAGCAGGAGCACGGGGGTGCCGGCCAGTGCGCTCGTGTCGTCGGCGGGGAGCGAGGCGGGCAGCGGCGCCGGTTCGGGCAGGGTCCGGCCGACCCGGTCGTGGTGGGTGGAGCCGGCCGCGAGGAGCCGCGAGGGCTCGGGGCCGTTCCCGACCAGCCCGCGGACGATCTTGCCGGAGGCGGTCCGGGGGATGCGGGTCGTGAGGTGGAGCGCGGCGGGCACCTTGAAGTAGGCGAGCTGCTCGCGGCACCGGGTCAGGATGTCCGCGGGCGACAGGCTCCGGCCGTCCTTGGGCACCACGTAGGCGACGGGGACCTCGCCGAGTCCGGGGTGGGGGCGCGCGACCACGGCGGCGTCGGCGACGGCTTCGTCGGCGCGGATCAGGTCCTCGATCTCGGCGGGGTGGATGTTCTCGCCGCCCCGGATGATCAGTTCCTTGAGCCGTCCGGTGATGGTCAGGAAGCCGTCGGCGTCGAGCCGTCCCAGGTCGCCGGTGCGGTACCAGCCGTCGTGGAAGGCCGCCGCGGTCGCCTCGGGGGCGTGGTGGTAGCCGAGCATCAGGCTGGGGCTGTCGACCCAGATCTCGCCCTCGTCGCCGCCGGGGACGTCGAGCCGGGTGGCCGGGTCGACGACGCGCAGGCCGAGGCCCGGTACGGGGCGGCCGCAGGAGCCGGGGACGCGCGGTCCGGTGAGCGGGTTGCAGGTGATGACGCCGGTGGTCTCGGTGCTGCCGTAGCTGTCGATCAGCGGGACGCCGAAGGCCGCGGCGAAGCGTTCGCCGAGGGCCGCGCCGGTCACCGCGCCGGCCACCAGGAACGCCCGCAGTCCGGTGAGGGCCGGTTCGCCCTCGCCCGCGGTGTCCAGCAGGTGGTGGCACAGGGTCGGGACGGCCGCCATCAGGGTGTACGGGGCCGCGCGCAGTTCGGCGAGCACCTCACCCGGCGTGAAGTCGGCCATGATCCGCGCGGAGGCGCCGGTGGCGGTGACGCCGAGGACGCAGAGGTTGAACGCGAAGCTGTGGTGCAGCGGCAGGGGCCACAGCAGCCGGTCGTCCTCGGTGATGCCGAGGACCGACGGGTAGCCGGCCGCGACGGACCGGAGGCCGGCGCGCTGGGTGGACAGGACGCCCTTGGGGGCGCCGGTGGTGCCGGAGGTGTAGAGCATCCAGGCGACCTCGTCGAGGCCGAGGTCGTCCGGGGCGGGCACGGCCGGTTCGGTGGCGCACAGCCGCGCGAAGTCGTGGACGTCGTGGACGTCGTGGGTGGCGGGGGTGTCGTCGTGGGTGTCGCCCGGTGCGGAGACGACGACGAAGCGGATGCCGTGTCCGACCGCGTCCAGGCGGCGGTACTGCGCGAGGCGGTGCGCGTCGGTAATGACGAGGACGGCTTCGCAGTCGTCGAGGACGTGCCTCAGTTCCGCGTCTCCCGCGTGCGGGTTGACCGGCACGGCGACGAGGGACGCCCGGGTCGCGGCGAGGAAGCCCTCGACCGTCTCGACCCGGTTGCCCAGGTGGACCAGGACGCGTCGGCCGCGGCCGTCCGCGAGGGCGGCGAGGTGACCGGCGAGCCGGCCCGTCGTCGTCGCCAGTTCCCCGTACGTGACGCCGCGCGTCCCGTCGGAGTAGGCGACCCGGGCGGCGCGCTCGCGTGCGTGCTCCCGGAGGAGTTCCGAGATCGGCCTGACAAGGCCGGCCCGCACACCCTGCTCCCCCATTGCGTGTCCCTCGCATCCGATCGACCACATTGATCCGGACCAATGCTCTTACCGAACGGGAGAAAGCTTTATGAATTCCTTTGGCTTCCCCCGCCAGGCGGCCGATACTATGCGAACCGACAAGCGAGATCAACTTCAATAGTGGTGTTACCCAGGGCGACCCCTATCAGCCCCTATAAACCCCTGCGGAAACCCCTACCAGAGCCCTCCAGGCAACCCCTATAAAGCAATCCGAGGAGTATTCGTGTCCCTTCCGATAATGGATGACGAGTTTTTGAGCAACCCCTATCCGGCCTTCGCCGACCTCAGGGCGAAGGGGCCGGTGCACCGGATGCTGCTGCCCAGCGGCCTGCGGGTATGGGCCGTTGTCAGCCACGAGGAGGCCCGGGTCGCGATGACCCACCCGGCGCTGTCCAAGGACATCGACACCTCGGTCGAGCTGGGCTACTTCGACCGCGAGATGAGCGCCGGCGGCACGCCCCGGCTGGAGCACAGCTCGGTGGGCCGGCACATGCTCAACATGGACCCGCCGGGCCACACCCGGCTGCGCAAGCTGGTCAACAAGGCCCTGACCGCGCGCAGCGTGGAGCGGCTGCGGCCCACGATCGAGCGGATCAGCGCGGATCTGCTGGACGCGGCCGAGAAGGCCGCCGCGGAATCGGGCGACGGCACCGTGGACCTCGTGGAGCACTACACCGCGGTGTTCCCGGTCAAGGTGCTCGGGGAACTCCTGGGCATCACGGCCGAGCACCTGCCGATCCTGGTGGGGCTGACGGGCGCCATCATGTCGAACGACAACGAGAACGCCGGCGCGAACATGGCGAAGTTCGGGCAGCACATCGGCGCGATGATCCAGCAGAAGCGGGCCGATCCGGGCGACGACCTCATCAGCGCCCTGGTGACCGCCCGCGACGACCAGGACCAGCTTTCCGACGTGGAACTGGTCTCGACGGTCTTCCTGCTGGTGGTGGCGGGATACGAAACCACCGTGAACATGATCGGGCACGGCGTGCGGGCGCTGCTGAACCATCCGGAACAGCTCGCGGCGGTCCGCGAGGACCCGGCCCTCATTCCGGCCGCCAACGAGGAATTCCTGCGCTACGAGGGTCCGGGGAACCGGGCGACCCTGCGCTACGCGACGGAGCCGCTGGAACTGGGCGGTGTGACGGTCGGGGCGGGCGAATACGTGTCGGTGCTGCTCGGGTCGGCCAACCGGGACGAGGCGAAGTTCGCCTGCCCGCACATGCTCGATGTGGCCCGGTCCACCAACGGGCACCTGGGATTCGGGTACGGAATCCACTACTGCGTCGGCGCGCCGCTCGCCCGCGCGGAAATGGAAATCGCGCTGCGCGATATCCTCGCCCGATTCCCCGACCTTTCCCTCGCCGTGCCGGATTCGGAATTGCGCTGGCGCAAGAGCTTCATGATGCAGGGCCTGGAGACGCTCCCGGTGCGGCTGCGCCCGTAGCGGGAGGGAAAAGGAAAGGGCCTGCGCCCGGCGGATCGTTCCGCCCGGCGCAGGCCCTCCGCGTTCGTCCCTACTTGCCGAACTCCGCCCGGATGAAGTCGAAGATCTCGTCGGCGGAGGCGGTGCCCAGGGCCGCGGTGGCGCCGGCGCCCCCGTCCGTCCCGTCCGCGGGCCCGGCGGGCGATGCCGTCGCCAGGAGCGCCAGCAGGCCGTTCAGGCGCGCGGACACGTCCGCCCGTACGTCCTCGGACGCGTCGGAGGCGACCGCCCGCAGGGTGCCCTCCAGCCGGTCCAGTTCGCCGAACACCGGCGGGCGGACCTCCTCGACGGCGAGCAGGCCGCGCAGGTGCGCGGCGAGCGCGGCCGGCGTCGGGTAGTCGAAGACGAGGGTGGTGGGCAGGCGCAGCCCGGTGGCGGTGCCGAGGCGGTTGCGGAGCTGGACCGCGGTGAGGGAGTCCAGCCCCAGTTCCAGGAAGCCCCGGTCGGCCTCGACGGCCTGCGGTCCGGCGTGGCCGAGGACGGTGGCGGCGTGGCCGCGCACCAGGTCCGACAGGATCCGCGTGCGCTCGTTCTCCGGGAGTCCCGCCAGCTGCTGCGCCAGGGAGGTCCGCGGCGCCGCCTCGGCGGCGGCCGCCGCCCGGCGCACCGGTACGGGGACCAGGGCGCGCAGCAGCGACGGCACGCTCTCGCCGGCCGCGGCCTGGGCGCGCAGCGCCGCGAGGTCCACCCGCATCGGCACGAGCACGGCCTCGTCGCGGGTGAGGGCGGCGTCCAGGAGTTCCAGGCCCTCGGCGGTCGTCAGGGCCTGGGCTCCGGCGCGCTCGATGCGGGCGATCCCGGCCCCGTCGAGGTGTCCGGTCATGCCGCTGCGTTCGGCCCACAGGCCCCAGGCGAGGGACTGGGCGGGCAGGCCGAGCGCCCGCCGGTGCTGGGCGAGGGCGTCGACGTAGGCGTTGGCCGCGGCGTAGTTGCCCTGGCCGGGGGCGCCGAACAGGCTCGCGGCGGAGGAGAACAGGACGAACGCCGACAGGTCGAGCCCGGCGGTGAGTTCGTGGAGGTGTCCGGCCGCGTCGGCCTTGGGGCGCAGGACCGCGTCGAAGCGCTCCGGGGTGAGGGACTCGATCACACCGTCGTCCAGGACCCCCGCCGTGTGGATGACGGCGGTCAGCGGGTGGGCCGCCGGGACCGAGTCCAGGAGGGCGGCCACGGCGTCGCGGTCGGCGGTGTCACAGGCGGCGACGGTGACCGAGGCGCCCGCCTCCGACAGTTCGGCGACGAGGTCCTCGGCGCCGCCGGAGCGCGAGGCCAGCAGGAGGTGACGTACGCCGTGGACGGTGACCAGGTGGCGGGCGACGGCCCGGCCGAGGGTTCCGGTGCCGCCGGTGATCAGGACGGTGCCGCCGGGTGCGAGGAGCGGCCCGCGCGGTGCGGGGGCGGCGTCCGTCGCGGTGGCGGCGGTCGCGGTGGCGGCGGTCGCGGTGGCGGCGGTCGCGCTCGTGGTCGTACGGGCCAGGCGCAGGGCGTGGACCGTGCCGCCGCGCAGCGCGGTCTGGGGTTCCGCGGAGGCCACGGCCCGGCCCAGGGCGGTCTGGTCGCCGGCTGCGAGCACGCTCTCGGCGGTGTCCCCGGCGGCCGGCTCCAGGTCGATCAGCAGGAACCGCTCGGGGTGCTCCGACTGCGCCGAGCGCACCAGGCCCCACACGGCGGCCTGGACCAGGTCCGGGGCCCCGTCGGTCTCCCCCGTCGCCACGGCGCCCCGGGTGACGACGGCGAGGCGGGAGTCCGCGAGGCGGGGGTCCGCGAGCCAGGACCGCAGCAGTTCCAGGGTGGCGGCGGTCGCGGCGCGCACGTCGGGGGCGCCCGCGGCGGGCGAGGCCAGTACGAGCGCGGGGGCGGCGGTGAGCTCCGCGAGGTGCCCGATCCGCTGGGCGCCGGCCGCCGGGCCGGGGGTGGCGCTGCCGAGCACCGCCCAGGGGCCGCCGGGGGCCGCCTGCGCGGCCGGGAGCGGGGTCCAGTCGAGGCGGAACAGCGCGTCGGCGTGCCGGGAGCGGGCGGCGGCGAGCCGGTCGCGGGTCAGCGGGCGCAGCACCAGCGAGGCGACGGTCGCCACCGGGAGGCCGGTCTGGTCGGTGAGTTCGAGCGAGACGGCGTCGTTGCCGGCGGGCGCGAGGGCGACCCGCAGCGCCGTGGCGCCGGTGGCGTGCAGGGTCACGTCGTGCCAGGAGAAGGGCATCCGCCCCTCGCCGATCCCGCCGTCCTCGCCGTCCTCGCCCGGCAGCGCTCCGAGCGGGATCGCGTGCAGGGCGGAGTCCGAGAGGGCGGGGTGCAGGCCGAAGCGGCCGGCCGGGTCCCGCTGGTCCTCGGGGAGGCTGACCTCGGCGAAGACCTCGTCGCCCCGGCGCCACGCGGCGCGCAGCCCCCGGAAGACGGGCCCGTACCCGAAGCCCGCCGCGGCGAACCGGTCGTAGAGGTCCGTCACGTCGACCGGGCTCGCCCCCTCGGGCGGCCACACGCCGAAGCCGGCGGTGGCGGGGGCGGTGTCCGGGGCGAGGTGCCCGCCGGCCTGACGGGTCCACGGCCGTCCGCCACCGGCCGGGTCGCCGTCCGAGCCGTCCGAGCCGTCCGAGCCCTCCGCGCCGTCGTTCCGCGCGTACACGGCCACCGGTCGGCGGCCCGCGTCGTCCGGTGCGCCGACGGTGAGCTGGACCTGGACACCGCCCTGCTCGGGCAGCGACAGCGCGGCCTCCAGGACGAGTTCCTCCACCCGGGGGCAGCCGAGCCGACGGCCGGCGTGCAGGGCCAGTTCCAGGAAGGCGGTGCCCGGCAGGAGCGCGTCGCCGAGCAGGGCGTGGTCGGCGAGCCAGGGGTGGGAGGTGCGGGAGAGGCGGGTGGTGAAGAGGAAGCCGTCGGTGTCGGGCAGCGGGACGGCGGCGCCGAGCAGGGGGTGTCCGGCGGAGCCGAGGCCGAGCGCGGTGGCGTCGCCGGCGGGGACGAAGGCCTCCGGCCAGTACCGGCTGCGCTGGAAGGCGTACGTGGGCAGGTCGACCGGCCGGGCCGGCCGGCCGGCGTGCACCGCGTCCCAGTCCACGTCGACGCCGTGGACGTGGGCGGTGGCGAGCGAGGTCAGGAAGCGGGCGGGGCCGCCGGAGCCGCGGCGCAGCGTCTCGCCCAGGAAGGCGTCGGTGCCGGCCTGTTCGAGGGTCTCGGCCAGCCCCACGCCGAGCACCGGGTGCGGGCCGATCTCCAGGAAGTGGGCGTAGCCGTCGGCGGCCAGGGCCCGTACGGCCGGTTCCAGCCGGACGGTCTGGCGCATGTTGCGGTACCAGTAGCCGGCGTCCAGTTCCTCGGTCTCCAGCAGGGTGCCGGTCACGGTGGAGTAGTAGGGAACGGCGGATCCGGCGGGGGCGACCGGTGCGAGGGCGTCGAGCATCCGCTCGCGCACCTCCTCGATGCGGGCCGAGTGCCCCGGGGTGTCCACGCCGTGGACCCGCCGGGCCCAGACGCCGTCGGCCGTGAGCTTCTCCAGGAGTTCGTCCAGGGCCGTACGGTCGCCCGCGACGACCGCTGAGGTCGGTCCGTTGACGGCGGCGAGGGAGAGCCTGCCGTCCCACGCGGACAGCAGGTCCTCGACGCGGTCCGCGGGCAGGGCTACGGAGGCCATGGCGCTGGTGCCCGACAGTTCGAGCAGGGCCTGGCTGCGCAGTGCGACGATCCTGGCCCCGTCGGCCAGGGAGAGCGCGCCGGCGACGACGGCCGCGGCGACCTCGCCCTGGCTGTGGCCGACCACCGCGGCCGGTTCGACGCCGCAGGCCCGCCAGAGTTCGGCGAGGGAGACCATCACCGCGAACAGGGCGGGCTGCAGGACGTCCACCCGGTCCAGGGAGGGCGCTCCGTCCGCGGCCCGCAGGACGTCGGTCAGCGACCAGTCCAGATGGGGGGCGAACGCGGCCGCGCAGGCTTCGACGCGTGCGGCGAAGACCGGGGAGGTGTCGAGGAGTTCGAGGGCCATGCCGGTCCACTGCGAGCCCTGGCCGGGGAAGACGAACACCGGCCGGACGCCGGAGGACCGGGCCACGCCGGTGACCGGCCCGGCGGGGAGCCGGCCGGCGGTGAGGCGGCCCGCGCCCCCGTCCGCGTTCCCGCCCGCGTCGGCGGCCAGCGCGTCCAGAGCGCCCAGGAAGCCGTCGCGGCCGTCGGCGAGGAGGACCGCGCGGTGTTCGAAGGCCGAGCGGGCGTGCAGCAGGGCGCCGCCCACGTCGTACGGGTCGAGGCCCGGGTCGGCCTGGACGAGGGCCCGCAGCCGCTCGGCCTGTGCGCGCAGGGCCGGGGCGGTGCGGCCCGAGAGCGGCCAGGCGGTGGCGGCGGCGCCGGGGGAGAAGGCGGCGGGGCGGGCGGCGGGTGCGGCGGGGTCCCCGTCGGCGGCCGCTGGGGCCTCGGCGGGGAGGGGGTCCGGGCCGGGGTCGGGTGCCTGTTCCAGGATGGCGTGGGCGTTGGTGCCGCTGATGCCGAAGGAGGAGACGGCGGCGCGCCGGGGGCGTCCGGTCTCGGGCCACGGCCGGGCCTCGGCCAGCAGTTCCACCGCGCCGGAGGCCCAGTCGACGTGCGGGGTCGGCTCCGTGGCGTGCAGGGACTGCGGCAGGACGCCGTGCCGCATGGCCATGACCATCTTGATGACCCCGCCGGCGCCGGCGGCGGCCTGGGTGTGGCCGATGTTGGACTTGAGGGAGCCCAGCCACAGCGGCTGGTCCGCCGGGCGCTCCTGGCCGTAGGTGGCCAGCAGCGACTGCGCCTCGATCGGGTCGCCGAGGGAGGTGCCCGTGCCGTGGGCCTCGACGGCGTCGACCTGGTCCGCGGTCAGCCGGGCGTTGGCCAGGGCCTGCCCGATGACCCGCTGCTGCGAGGGGCCGTTGGGGGCGGTCAGGCCGTTGCTCGCGCCGTCCTGGTTGACGGCCGAGCCGCGGATCACGGCGAGGACCTCGTGGCCGTTGCGGCGGGCGTCGGAGAGCCGCTCCAGGAGGAGCATGCCCACTCCTTCGGACCAGCCGGTGCCGTCGGCGTGCGCGGAGAAGGGCTTGCAGCGGCCGTCGGGGGCGAGCGAGCGCTGGCGGCTGAACTCCACGAAGGAGGCGGGCGTGGACATGACCGTCGCCCCGCCGGTCATCGCCAGCGAGCACTCGCCGCGGCGCAGCGACTCGGCCGCCAGGTGCAGGGTCACCAGCGAGGAGGAGCAGGCGGTGTCCACGGTGAGGGCGGGGCCCTCGAAGCCGAAGGTGTAGGCGATGCGCCCCGAGGCGATGCTGCCGGCGCTGCCGTTGATCACGTAGCCGGCCAGGTTCTCCCGGCCTTCCAGGAGGTTGGCGTAGTCGTGGTACATCACGGAGAGGAACACGCCGGTGCGGCTGCCGCGCAGCGAGGCGGCGTCGATCCCGGCCCGTTCGACGACCTCCCAGGCGGTCTCCATCAGGAGGCGCTGCTGGGGGTCCATCGCGAGGGCCTCGCGCTGGTTGATGCCGAAGAACGCGGCGTCGAACTCGGCGACGCGGTCGATGAACCCGCCCTCGCGGGTGTACGTGGTCCCGGGCCGGTCGGGGTCCGGGTCGTACAGCGCGTCGAGGTCCCAGCCGCGGTCGGCGGGGAAGGGGGAGATCGCGTCGACTCCCCCGTCGAGCAGCCGCCACAGGTCCTCCGGCGAGGTCACCCCGCCGGGGAAGCGGCAGCCCATCCCGACGATGGCGATGGGCTCGTGGCCCGCTTCCTCGGCCTCGTGGAGCTGCTGCTTCACGGAGCGCAGTTCGACGGTCGCGCGCTTCAGGTAGTCGCGGAGTTCTTGTTCGGTCGCCATCGGCATTGCCCTTTGTTGTCTGATGTCGGAAACAGCTGCGGAGGGGGCCGCGCGTTCCGCACCGTCCGGGCCCCGCTCAGTGCGCGTCGGAGTCGGCCGTGGCGGACAGCAGCGACAGGCGGCTCGCGGTCCGGTTGACGTCGAGCGGCAGGGACTCGCCCCGCAGCACCTCGTCGAGCGGTGCCTCTCCGACGAGGACGAGGCGTACGTCCCGGTCGCAGAGCACGTCGATGAGGTTGGCGAACCGCTGGGCCGCGTCGCGGTCCTCGCCGGCCAGGCGGGGCAGGCCGGAGAGCACCCAGACGGGGTGGCGGTCCGTCAGTGCGAGGTAGTCACCGGTCGAGTTCGGCCGGTCGCACAGGTCGTGGAAGTCGAACCAGATCCGCTCGTCGTCGACCGCCAGCGCCTGGACGGTGCGACCGCCGGTCACCTCGACCTGCTGCCGGTCTCCGGCGCGCGGGAGGCCGAGGCCGTGTTCGGCGAGCTGCTCCTCGGTGCCGGGCCAGAGGTAGGCCCCGCGTTCGAACTCGGAGCGGGCGGTGCCCGACGCGTACTCGGCCCGGTAGTCCCGTCCGCCGCCGAGCTCGACGACGTCCATGGTCTCTTCGAGCATCTTGATCGTCGGCAGGAACATCTCGTGGAAGACGGGGTTGGGGAGCAGCCCGGCCGGAGGGTAGTTGGAGGTGGTGAGCAGGGTGATCCGCTGGTCGAGGATCGATCGCAGGACGCGGCCGATCAGCATCGCGTCACCGGCGTCGTGGACGTGGAACTCGTCGAAGACGAGGAAGCGGCAGTCGCCCAGCAGCTCGGTGACGGCGAGGTCGGTGACCCGGCGGTCGCCCTGGTGGCGCCGGTAGGCGGCGTGGAACTCGCGGAAGAAGTCGTGGAAGTGCAGCCGTCGCTTGTTCCGCAGGGGCACGGCCTCGTACAGGGTGG
Source organism: Streptomyces sp. M-16 (assembly GCF_052114405.1). Taxonomy (NCBI): domain Bacteria; kingdom Bacillati; phylum Actinomycetota; class Actinomycetes; order Kitasatosporales; family Streptomycetaceae; genus Streptomyces; species Streptomyces sp. M-16. Next base: position 12,911 of record NZ_JBFRER010000087.1, read on the forward strand.
TGGTCAGCCAGCTCTTGCCGCGGCCGACCGACCCCCACAGGTACACCCCGCGCGGGGGTCTGGCCCCGCGGCCGAACAGTCCCCGTTTGCGCGTGACGTCCGCGCCGAGTTCACCGAGCCTGAGGGCGGCCTGTCGCTGGGCGTCGTCCAGGACGAAGCCGGCCTGCCGGGCGGCGTTCTCGAACTCCCGCATCAACTGATGATCACCAGTTTCCCCTTGGTACCGAATCCCGATGCGCACGTGCGATCAAGAGATGATCATCATTCCTGACGCGTACGGCCCCCTCCAAGACTGGATCACCGCGGACCCGGTCCTCACCCCTGATCCGGGCGCGGACACCCCTGCGTCCGCCCCGGGCACCCCTGTCCGTCCCCCGCCCACCCCTGTGCCGCGCCGGCCGCCGGTCAGTGGGTGAGGCCGCGTACGGCGCTGCGCAGGGCGGCGGCGACGAAGGCGTGGACCCGGTCCAGGTGCTCCTGGAAGGCGAAGTGGCCGCCGGTCAGCACCAGGCGGTCGAAGGGGCCGGTGGTGATCTCGGCCCACTCCGCGAGCGCGTCGACCGGCACGTAGGGGTCGGCGTCGCCGCCGATCGCGGTGACGGGGCAGCCGAAGGGCGGCGCGGGCCGGTGGCGGTAGGCGTCGCAGAGTTCGAAGTCGGCGCGCAGCAGGGGGGAGACGAGGTCCAGGAGTTCGGGGTTGCGGAAGACCTCGGCGGGGGTGCCGCCGGTGGTGCGCAGCCACTCGCGGAACTCGTTCTCGGGGAGCTCGTGCAGCGGGGTGCCCCCGGTGCGGGGGCGGCGGCCCGGCATGCCGCTGCCGGACACGAACATCCGGATCGGCTCGGGCAGGCCCGCGGCGACCAGCCGGCGGGTGAGCTCCAGGCCGAGCATGGAGCCCATGCTGTGACCGAAGACCGCGTACGGACGGTCGACGAGCGGGACGACCCGCGTCATCAGCGCGTCGAGCAGGGGCTCCACGCGGCGCAGCGGAGGGTCCCCGAACTCGGTTCCTCGGCCCGGCAGTTCGACGGCGTGGACGTCGACGTCGGGGGCCAGCGCCTGGGGCCAGCCACGCCGGTACGTCACCGCGCTGCCGCCGGCCCACGGAAGGCAGAACAGCCGTACGGGTGCGTCCGGGCACTCCACGTCCCAAGGCCGACGGACCACGGTTCCCCCAACATCGCTCGCTTGCACGCGTCGCGCCCGACGTTACGGCGGCGCGTGCGCGGGCCCCACCCCTGCCGGAGCCCCTGGCCACCCCAGTCCGGGCCCCGGGCCCCGGACCCGTCTCCCCCGCGGGCCGCTACGCGACCCCCGCCCCGGGGAAGGCGCTTTCGAGGCTGTCGAACTGGAGGTCCATGGGCAGGTCCTGGCGGCGCGAGATGCCGAGCTTGCGGTAGGCGCGGGTGAGGTGCTGCTCGACGGTGCTGACGGTGACGTAGAGCTTCGCGGAGATCTCCCGGTTGGTGTAGCCGTACGCGGCCAGCGCCGCGACCCGCCGCTCGGACTCGCTGAGCTGCTCGGCCTCCGGGGACTCCTCGGTGCGCTGGACGGGCGCGGTGCGCTGCTCGGTCCCGGTCTGGCCCGGCATGATCTGCTCGCACAGCGGCAGGGCCCCGCAGTCGGCGGCCAGGTGCCAGGCCCGGCGGGTGACCATGCCGGCCCGGGTGCCCTCGCCGAGCAGCAGCAGGGCGCGGCCGAGGTCGGCGAGGGCCTTGGCCAGTTCCAGCCGGTCGCCGGAGCGGCTGAGTTCGTCGACGGCCCGGGTGAGCAGTTTGGGGCGCTGGCGCAGTTCGGAGGTGGCCGCGCGCAGCCTCAGGGAGACGCCGCGCACGCGCGGGCTGCGCACGCCGGAGGTGGCGAGCTGCTCGACGACGAAGCGTTCGGCCTGGCGGTGCTCGCCGAGCCGCAGCAGGGCCTCGGCGGCGTCGGTGCGCCAGGGGAGCTGGCGCGGCCGGTCCAGGCCCCAGCGCTGGGCGAGCCGGCCGGCGTCGAGGAACTCGCCGAGGGCGGCGCGGTGGCGGTGGGTGGCCAGGTAGTAGTAGCCGCGCGCCCTGAGGTAGTTGAGGGCGTAGACGCTGGAGAAGAGCTCTTCGGGGACGGGCATCTGGAGGCGGCGGGCCACGGCGTCGTAGCGGCCCATCGCGGTGAGGGCGGTGACGAGGGTGGCGACGGGGCCGAAGAGGAACAGTCCGCCCCGGTCGGCGACGGCGTCGACGGCGGCGGAGGCCTCGCGTTCGGCGCCGGCGAGGTCGCCCAGGCGCAGCAGTGCCTCGGAGTGCACGAGCCCGAACACGGACTGCCAGCCGGGGTTGTCGGCGGGCTGCGCCTCGGTCTGCAGGCGCCGGCACCAGACGACGGCCCGGTCGGGGCGGTCGGCGTGCACGAGGGTGCGGACGGCCTGGACGATGGGGTCGAAGGTGGCGTGGGCCAGCGGGGCACCCTTGAGGAGGCGTTCGGCGGCCTGTTCGTCGCCGGCGCTGTCGGGGTGGGTCCACAGGGCGGCGGAGGAGCGCAGTTCGGCGGTGCCGGTACGGGCGGGGCTGCCGGGGTGGTCGCCGGGCGCGCCGGGTCCGGCGGCCGGGGGGCCCGCGGGGGCCGTGGCCGGGGGCAGCGCGAACAGTTCGCGCAGCGGGTCCTCTCGGGTGGTACGGGCGGCGGTGCGCGGGTCCGCCATGCGTTCGAGGGCCTCGGCGGCGTCCTCGATGCGGCCCTGCGCGACGAGGAGCCGGGCGAGCCGGCCGGCCGCGGCGGGGCCGAGGCCGCCGCGGCGCAGCGCCGCGAGCGGCCCGTCGAGGTGGCGTTCGGCGGCGGCCGGGTGCTTGCGCCAGGTCACCGCGGCCAGCTGGAGGCCGATCTCCCAGCCGGTCTGCTCGTCCGAGCAGAGGGTGCGGGCGAGCTCCAGGTAGGCGGCGGCCCGGTCGCAGGTCTCGTCGTCGACCAGGTCCTGGAGGGCGGCCTCGCGCAGGACCCGGACGGGCCAGTCGCCGCGCGGTGCCTCCTCGGATCCGGCTCCGGCCTCCGAGGCGGCCAGGAGGTGCGGGGCGACGGCGGCGGCCCGGGCGCCCGCCTCGTGGAGGACGTGGGCGGCGCGGGTGCGCAGCAGGGCGAGTTCGTGCCGGGAGACGCCGTCGAGGACGGCGGCGGCGACGGCGGGGTGGCGCAGCCGCCCGTCGTCGGTGAGCCCGGAGGCCTCCAGGGCGGCGGCCGCGCGGGCGGCGGCGGTGGGGCCGGTGCCGGCGAGCCGGGCCGTCAGTTCGGGGGTGGCGTCGTCGCCGAGGGCGGCGAGGGCCACGGCGAGGGTGCGGGAGTCCGCGCCGTCGCGGTGCAGGCAGGTCAGCGCGGCCTGGGTGAAGGGGCCGCCCGGTGCGGGTTCCGGCCACCGGTCGTCGGGGCCGCGTACCGAGCGGGGGCGTTCGCTGAGCAGGGCGCGCAGCAGCAGCGGGTTCCCGCCGGTGGCGCCGTACAGCCAGGCGGTGCCCTCGGCCGTCGCCGGGCGGCCGGTGTGGTCCTCCAGCAGGGCGGCGGTGCCGGTCTCGTCGAGCCGCGCGAGCGGGATCCGGACGAAGCCGGGGTGGCGCAGGAACTCGGTGCGGGCGAGCGGGCTCTCCGCGTGCTCGTGGGGCGCGTCGGCCAGGACCAGCAGAAGCCGTTCGCCGCGTACTGCGCGGGCCACGTCCAGCAGCCGTTCGAGGGACGCGGGGTCGGTGTGGTGGAGGTCGTCCACGCACAGGACGACGGGGGTCCGCTCGGCGGCGGTGCGCAGCGCCGAGATGAACTCGCGGCCCGTGAGCGGCTCCCGGCCGCCGGCCGCGGCCGGGTGGGTGTCGTCGGGGAGTCCCGCGGTCAGCTGGCGCAGGACGCCGTGGGGGACGTCGCGCTCGCGGGTGGAACCGGCGGCCCGCAGCACCAGGGCGCCGAGCCGCTCGGCGGTTTCGGCCACGTGCAGGAGCATCTCCGTCTTCCCGCAGCCGACCGCGCCTTCCAGGAGCACGAGGCCCGCCGTCCCGGACGTACACGCCGTCAGCGCGCCTTCGAGCTGAGCGTATACGTCGTCCCTGCACATGAGCCTCATGGTCCGCCCCCTCCGCATTGCCGTGCCTCGAACCGCAGCAAACGATGCCTTGAGAGTCACTGGAGTTGGCGGGTCCGGCGCCGGTCACTAGTTGCCCGGCAGGAAATGCGAAGGCGTGATCACGCCCTTCTCGGGGGCGTCGGCGCACGGGAAGCGGAACGCGTGGTAGGCCCGGCCGCCGGGGGCGGCGCCCGGTCGGCGCCGCCTCCGGCCACGGGCTTCAGGCGCCGGTGAGGGCCGGGGCCGACGCGTCCTGGGGGGCGGCGGCGAGGAGGGCCCGCTCGGCCGGGGTGAACGGGGGGCCGTCCAGTTCGGTGAAGGCGCCGGCCGCGCCGGCCTTGCGCAGGGCGGCGACCAGGTGGGGGGACTCCAGGCTGGCCACGGGCGCGGCGAGCGAGGTGACCTGCATGGCCGCCGCGTTGACCACGGGGTCGTAGAGGGCGGCGGTGCCGAGCAGGTCGGCGAACTGCTGGGCGTCCTGCGGGCGCGGGGCGATCCGCGGGTCCTTGGCGTGGTTGCGGGTGCCGGGGTAGCAGATGTCCTGGGTGGTGGCGAGCAGCCACGGGTCGTCGACGACCTTGGCGACGGCGTGCCGGGCGGCGTCGGCGGTGCCGTCGCCCAGGCCTCCGCGGGTCAGCGCGGTGTCCAGGGCGCGGGCGCTGAGGGCGGCGCAGCTCATGCCGTGCCCGTAGACGGGGTTGAAGGCGGCGAGGGCGTCGCCGAGCACCAGCAGGCCCTCGGGCCAGACGGCGAGGCGCTCGTAGTAGCGGCGGCGGTTGACGGTGGAGCGGGATCCCTGGACCGGGCCGAGGGGTTCGGCGCGTTCCAGCAGGTCGGCGATGACCGGGTGGCGCAGGCCGCGCGCGAAGGGGATGAACGCCTCGTCCTCGGTGGGCGGCTCGGCGCCGCGGGTGCCCGCGAGGGTGACCAGCCAGCGGCCGCCCTCGATGGGGACGAGGGCGCCGTTGCGGCCGGGCTCGCCGGTGCCGGGGGCGGCGGCGACGTTGACCATGGGGAAGGTCTCCGCGCCGGCGGGGGCCCGGTAGACGCGGGTGGCGTAGGCGATGCCGGTGTCGACGACGTCCTCCTCGACCTCCGGCAGGCCCAGCTCGGGAAGCCACTTGAGGGTCTGGGAGGGGCGGCCGCCGGTGTCGACGACGAAGTCGGCGGCGAGCTCGCTCTCCTGGCCCGCGGCGTCGCGCAGGCGGACGCCGGTGACGCGGGCGGCGGTGCCGAGGAGACCGGTGACGCCGGTCTCCTGGAGCACCTCGATCCGCGGGTTCTTCAGCGCCTGCTCGCGGACCACCCAGTCGAGCAGGGCCCGGCTGGCGGTGATCATGAACTGGCTGCCGGGGAAGCGGGTCTGCCAGCCGTACGGGGTGAACCAGACGATGTCGCGCGGCAGGTAGAGGCGGTGGGCCCCCGCGTCGGCCAGCTCCTTGAGGGTGCCGGGCAGCAGGGACTCGATGGCGCGGGCGCCGCCGGACCACAGGAGGTGGGCGTGCCGTGCCTGGGGGACGCCCTTGCGCAGCTCCGGCCCGTCGGGGAACACGTCCCGTTCCACCACGGTGACGCGGTCCACGTGCCGCGCGAGCACCGCGGACGCCAGCATCCCGGCCAGGCCGCCGCCGATTACCACTGCGCGTGTTTCTGCGGTCATGAGAGCGTGACCCTTCCATCCGTCAGACGCATTGCGCACCGTCGAATTCGAATTCCCGGGCTCCGGTGCAGGCATTCCCGATCCCCGCGACGCTAGCACTCGCCCACAATGCCCTGAACCCCTACGAACCCCTATCAAACCAGGCGCCTATGGCGGGATCGCGGTGCTCGCCGCGACGATGGTCCGGCCTGCCGAAAGGAGAAGAATTCATGCTGGACGAGGCGGCGCTGAAAGACCTGATCCTGGAACACACGCGCCGGGTCAACGCGGGGGACGTCGAGGGGCTGCTGAAGCTGTACTCGCCGGACGTCCGCTTCGAGGACCCCGTGGGCGCCGGGGCGCAGCAGGGCCACGCGGCACTGCGCGCGCACGCGACCGGTGCGGTGACCGGCAACACGGTGGAGGTGCCGGGTCCGCCGGTGGCGGCCCAGGACGGGCGTCACGCCGCCGTTCCGGTCGCCGCCACGATGGACTACCTGCCGCTGGGGCCGATCCTGACGCGGCACGGCGTACTGCCGGTGCCGGCCGATCCCGCGCGGCAGCGGATGCTGTTCCGCTTCGTGATGGTGATCCGGGCCGGGGACGACGGGCTCATCGAGGACATGAAGGCCTACTGGGGGGCGAGCGACGTCTCCCTCGTCGACGCGGCTTAGGGGAGGAAGAGATGCTGGACGAGGCGACCCGCAAGGAACTGGCGCTGGAGCACTGCCGTCGCATGAGCAGCGGCAACGTGGACCACATGCTGGAGCTCTACACGAAGGACGTACGGTTCGAGGACCCGGTCGGTTCGGTTCCCATGATCGGGCACGACGCATTGCGCGTGCATTTCCAGCGGGCCGCGGAAGCGAAAACCGTGGACGTCGCCGGTGTTCCGGTGGCCGCACAGGACGGCCTGCACGTGGCCATTCCGGTGTCGGTGTACATGAATTACCTCCCGCTGGGTCCCGCGCTGACGAAGCACGGTTATCTGGACAAGCCCGCGGACCCGTTCCGCAAGCGCATCAAATTCGCGCTCACGAGCATCTTCCGGACCGGTTCGCACGGTCTGATCGAAGCGGTGTGGGTGTACTGGGGGAAGTCGGACCTGTCCCTGCTCGACCCCGGGCAGGAGTGACACGGCGCCGCGCCCGTACGAAGAGGCCGTCCGCACCGGGATGTTCCGGTACGGACGGCCTCTTCGTGCGCCGGGTCAGGGCGCCGGTTCAGGCGGCCAGGTCGCGCCGCCCGAACAGGGCGGTGCCCGCCCACAGGAGCAGCGCGGCCACGGCCGTCAGCAGCACCAGCGGCAGCACCCGTACGTCCACCGCGGGCAGCGCCGGCAGGTGGCTGAACGGGGAGAGGTCGCGCACCGCCTGGGGCAGCTTCAGCAGGGCGCCGAGCTGTCCGACGACCAGGCAGAGGGCGAGCGCGCCCCACGCGGCGCCGGAGGAGGCGCCCGGCGCGAGGCCGAACACCAGCACCACGACACCGGCGAGGACCAGCACCGCGGGGGCCTGGACCAGCGCCGCCCCGGTCAGGTCGGCCACGCCCGCGCCGACGTCGCCCGCCGCGGCCCCGTAGGTGAGGCCCGCGGCCAGTCCGGCGACGAGCAGCAGGATCAGCGAGCCCGCGACGGCGACGACCACGTGGCTCGCCACCCAGCGGCCCCGCCCGACGGCGGTGGCCAGCAGGGACTCCAGCCGGCCGGAGGTCTCCTCGGCGCGCAGCCGCAGCAGCGCCTGGACGACGAAGCCGGCCGTGATCGCGCCGACCATGACCATCATCGACGCGAAGAAGGTGTCGACGGGGGCACCGCCCCCGCCGCCGATCTTGCCGAGGGTCTCGGTGAGGTCGGCGTTGTCCTTCAGGGCGTCCCCGGCGGACTTGCCCATGCCGCCGATCACCGCGCCGAGCACGGCGATGCCCACGGCCCACCCGATCAGCGAGCCGCGGTGCAGGCGTCGGGCCAGCCCGTACGCGCCGAGCAGCCCGGGAGCGGCGGCGGCCGGGCCCGGACGGTCCTCGAACACGCCGGCGCCGAGGTCGCGGCGCGCGGAGAGGCGTACGGCGACGGCCGCGGTGACGGCGGCGAACAGCAGCGGGAGCACGAGGACCCACCACCGGTCCTCGCCGAACGGGCTGGTCTGCTGGGCCCAGCCGATCGGGGACAGCCAGGACAGCCAGGAGCTCTCCACGACGGTGCCCGACGCCTGGACCTCTCCGCCCGCGTCGGCGATGCCGCGGATCAGGAAGGCGACGGCGATCACCGCGCCGGCCAGCGAGTTGGCACCCCGCGAGGTGCCGGCCAGCTGGGCCGTGATGGCGGCCACGCCCGCGAAGGCGAGTCCGGTCGCGGCGACGGCCGCGGCGGCCACGAGCGAGCTGCCGATGGGCAGCCCGGCCAGCGGCAGCACGATGCCGAGGAAGATGAACAGCCCCACGTTGGCCTGGACGGTCAGCAGCAGGGCCGCGGCGAGGCCCGCCTGACGGCCCACGGGGGCCGCCCCGACGAGTTCGGCGCGGCCGCTCTCCTCGTTCTGGCGGGTGTGCCGCACCACGGCGAAGGTGTTCATCAGACCGGCCAGGACGCACAGGAACGTCAGGACCTGGACCATGGCCAGCGCGCCCTCGCTGGTGCCGACGGGCGCGCCGCGGGTGAGCAGCAGGGCCGGGTTGTCGGTGAGCAGCTTGACCGCGTCGGTGCGGGCGGCCTCGTCGGCGTAGGTCTTGCCGACGCTGCTCGCCGCGCTGTAGGCGAGCGCCGCGGTGCCGTAGAGCCAGACGGCCAGCTGGATGCGGTCCCGGCGCAGCGCGAGCTTGAGCAGCGGCTGGGTGTTCGCGTACTCGCTCATCGCGCGCCCGCTCCCGCCTTGGCGCGCCGTCCGCTCGGCTGCTCGCCGCCTTCCTCGACGTGGTCGCCGTAGTGGCGCAGGAAGAGCTCTTCGAGGGTGGGCGGGGTGCTGGTGAGCGCGCGGACGCCGAAGGAGGCGACGTGCGAGAGCACGGTGTCGAGGTTGCCGTTGTCCACGTCGAAGCGGACGTGGTGGCCCTCGGCGCGCACGTTGTGGACGCCCGCGAGCGCCTCGACGCCGGTGACGGCGCGCTCGGACTCGACGGAGAGGGCGGTGCGGGTGAGGTGGCGCAGCTCGGTGAGGGTGCCCGTCTCGACCGTGTGGCCCTTGCGGATGATGCTGACGCGGTCGCACAGGGCCTCGACCTCGCCGAGGATGTGGCTGGAGAGCAGGACGGTGCGGCCCTGCCGCTTGACCTCCTTGACGCTGTCCTGGAAGACGGCCTCCATCAGCGGGTCGAGGCCGCTGGTGGGCTCGTCGAGGATGAGGAGTTCGGCGTCGGAGGCGAAGGCGGCCACGAGGGCGACCTTCTGCCGGTTGCCCTTGGAGTAGGTGCGGCACTTCTTGGTCGGGTCGAGCTGGAAGCGTTCGACCAGCTCGTTGCGGCGGTCCTGGTCGATGCCTCCGCGCAGGGCGCCGAGGGTGTCGATGGCCTCGCCGCCGGAGAGGTTGCGCCACAGGCTCACGTCGCCGGGGACGTAGGCGAGCCGGCGGTGGATGTCCACCGCGTCGGCCCAGGGGTCCTTGCCGAGCAGGGAGGCCTGTCCGCCGTCCAGCCTGAGCAGGCCCAGCAGGGCCCGGATGGTGGTGGACTTGCCGGCCCCGTTGGGGCCGAGGAAGCCGTGCACCTCGCCCGTGCGTACGGTCAGGTCGAGTCCGTCGAGTGCCCGGAACTTCCCGAAGTTCTTGATCAGTCCTGTTGCGGCGATCGCGTTCTCGCTCGGTGCCACCGCACACCACCTTTCACGATGTCGTGTTCATCGGAGTCGTCGTCCGTGCGACTCCCGAAGACGACGGCACCGCGGCCAGGTTGCGGCCCGGATCAGCATTCCGCCGATCGGCTTTCCGGAGCAATGTGAGGGCGTGCCCGTGACCGGATTCAGGGGTGCGTACGGGTGTCGGGTAGGGGTTGACCCACCCCTCGCCAATCCGGACCGTTGCAGGGCACACGGAAAAGATGAGGGAGCGTCATGTCTACCGTCACCATCGACCCCCGGATGATCACCGCGCTGCGGAATTTCCCCTTCACCCCCATCCGCGGGCTCGACATCGAGCCGGTCCTCGCCGACCTCCGCCGGGAGGAACCGGTGAGCCGCATCACCCTTCCCTACGGCGGCGACGCCTGGCTCGTGACCAGGTACGAGGACGTCCGGGCCGCCCTCGCGGACCAGAGACTGAGCCGCGCGGCCGTGGTGAACAAGGACGTACCGCGCCGCCAGAAGATGCTCGTGGGCCCCGAGGGCATCATGTACATGGACCCGCCGGACCACTCGCGCCTGCGCCGCCTGCTGACCAAGGCGTTCACCAAGCGGCGCGTCGAGCAACTGCGGCCGCGCGTCGAGGAGATCGCCGCGGAACTGGCCGGAAACCTCGCGTCCCAGGGGTCCCCCGCCGACCTGGTGGCGCACTACTCGTGGCCGCTGCCGACCCGGGTCATCTGCGAGCTGCTGGGCGTCCCGTACGAGGACCGGGAGGTGTTCCGGCGCGGCGCGGACGCGCTGATGCAGGGCGACACCCTGCCGCACGCCGAATTCACCTCGCGCGTCAACGAGTTGTGCTTCTACATCATGGACCTGATCGCGCGCCGCCGGGCCAGTCCCTCGGACGACATGCTCAGCGCCCTGATCCAGGCCCGCGACGAGGGCGACCGGCTCACCGAGCAGGAGCTGGTCTCGCTGACGGTGGTGCTGCTGGCCGGCGGCCACGAGACCACCGCCAACCAGATCACCAACTTCGTGTACACGCTGCTGCGCCACCCGGCCCAGCTGGCGCTGCTGCGCGAGCGGCCCGAGCTGCTGCCGCGGGCCGTGGACGAGCTGATGCGCTACATCCCGCTCGGCACCGGCCACCACGCGGCGATGATCGCCACGGAGGAGCTGGAGATCGGCGGCACCACGATCGCCGAGGGCGAGGCCGTGTACGTCCACATCCACTCGGCCAACCACGACGCGACGGCCTTCGCCGACCCGGAGCGGCTCGACCTGACCCGTGAGGACAACCACCACATGGGCTTCGGGCACGGGGTCCACTTCTGCGTGGGGGCCCAGCTGGCGCGCATGGAGCTCGGGGTGGCCGTCAAGGCCCTGGTGGACCGCTTCCCCACCCTGGAGCTGGGGATCGAGGACGACGCCATCGCCTGGCGGGCCAGCCTGCTGGTGCGCGGGCCCCTGGAACTGCCGGTCCGCTGGTGACGGCGCACCCGGTGACGGCACCGCTGTAACGACGAGGACAGGAGAGGACGAGCATGACGACCGAGACCCTGGAGAAGACGCGCTGGCAGATCAGCGTGGACCGGGCGGCGTGTACGGGCACGGGCATGTGCGTGCACGCGGCGCCGGCGTACTTCCGGCTGGTGGAGGGCCGCGCCGAGGCCCTGTGCGGGACCGCGGACGCCGACGCGGGGCTGCTGGACGCCGCCCTGAACTGCCCGGTGGAGGCCATCCGCCTCACCGAGGTGGCGACCGGAACGGTGATCGCCCCGGAGCTGTGAGCGGGTGCGCGGAAGGGGCCCGGGAGCCGGTCGGCTCCCGGGCCCCTTCCGTGTGCCGGGCCCGTTCCGCGGGGCGCGCGGCGGCCCGCGCCGCCCGCCCCTCGGGCCGTCAGAAGGTGTAGCGCATCACGCGGTTGTACTTCCGCAGCACCGGGATCGCGTTCATGATCTTGCACATGATCCGGGAGGTCCACGGCATGTGCGACACGTACGGGGAGTCGGTGAAGGTCCACTCCAGCTTGTGCTCGATCCGCGGGTCCCACTGCTCCAGCGTCTTCGGGTCCTCCAGGCCCCAGATGAAGCGCTGCCCGGTCGCCTTGACCGTCCAGTGCTTGTTCATCGCCTTCACCGAGAACGGGGTGTAGGCGTCGAACAGCAGCTCGCCCTTGGGGAAGCGGCCGACGATCCGGGTGATGAGGTCACGGACCTGGTCCTCCGTGAAGTACACGAGGACGCCCTCGGCGACGACGAGCACCGGGCGGTCGGAGGGGATCGAGTCCAGCCAGTCGGGGTCGAGGGCCGAGGCGCCGATGACGTGGTGGTGGTCGCGCTCCGGGAACAGGTCCCGGTAGATCTGCGCGATCTCCGGCAGGTCCAGGTCGTACCACTCGACGTCGTCGGAGGGCTCGATGCGAAAGACGCGGCCGTCGAGGCCGGCGCCGAGGTGCAGGACGACGGAGCGCGGGTTGCGGATGAGGAAGTCCTGCACCCAGCGGTCCACCTCCTTGCCGCGGATGGCGAGGGAGATCGCGTCGTCGTCGCGCATCTTGAGCTGGACCTTCAGCTCGTCGTAGTCCTCGATGGACTCGACCGCCCGCACCGCGAGGCGGTCGTTCAGGATCGGGCGCCCCGACTTGGCGTCATGGGCCCGGGAGTAGAGGGCGACGAGGAGGTTTCTCGTCGCCGCGCTGAACTGCACCTTGGTCTGCATGGGGACACCCGTCTCGGTTCGTTCGGTCGTTCGTTCGCTCGTTCGGTACGGCAGTGGCCGCGGCGGCAGCGGCGGCCGCCGGCGCGCGGGGCTTCGGCGCGCGGGGCTTCGGCGCGCGGGGTTCAGCGCCCCGCCGGCACCGAGGTGAAGGCCGCGAGGTCCTCGATGACCGCCCGGGTCACACCGGCCTGCTGCGGGGTGAGGTAGAAGTGCCCCCCGGGGAACGTGCGCAGGCCGAACGCGCCGCCGGTCAGCTCCCGCCACTGCGCGGCCTCGGGGACGCTGACGCGCGGGTCGGACTCGCCGGTGAGCACGCTGATCGGGCACTTCAGGGCCGGTCCGGGACCGTCCGGGCGGTAGCGGTAGGTCTCGATGGCCTTGTAGTCGCTGCGGATCGCCGGGAGCACCATGCGCAGCAGCTCCTCGTCGGCGAGCAGGCCCGCGTCGGTGCCGCTCAGCGCCCGGATCTCGGCGATCAGCGCGTCGTCGCCGCGCGTGTGGACGTTCTCCTCGCGGCGGACGGTCGGGGAGCGCCGGCCGGAGGCGATCAGGCCGAGCAGCGGGGCCCCCTCGCGCTCGAACCTCCGCGCGAGTTCGAAGGAGAGCACCGCGCCCATGCTGTGCCCGAACAGCACCAGCGGCTTGTCGGTCCAGGGCTGGAGCGCGCGGTGGATCTGCTCCACCAGCGCGGCCACGTCGTCCAGGGGCGGTTCGGCGCGGCGGTCCTGGCGGCCGGGGTACTGCACGGCCAGTACCTCGGCGTGCCCGGCCAGCTCCTTGGAGAGGGAGAAGAAGAAGGAGGCGCTGCCACCGGCGTGCGGCAGCAGCACCAGGCGGTGGTGCGCTTCCGGCGCGGGGTGGAATCGCCGGATCCACAGGTCGCTGTGCTCGTCGGGGGTGCTCATCTCCGTACCTTTCCTCGGTCGTGATCGCCTGTCGGGTGCGCCGGGGCAGCGGGGCGCCGGCAGCGCGGTGGGGTGGCTCAGACGCCGATGTCGCTCATGCCCCAGAAGACGCGCATGTCCTCGATCAGGCCGTCGGCGTTGATGGTGAAGACGTCGACCGCGTTGATGTTGGTGCGGGTGCGGTTCGGGTCGAGGATGTTGGTCATCGTCGCGGCGACCGGGACGGCGACCTGCTTGCCGTCCTGGCCCACGGAGGCGTGGCCGGGGGCGACGGTGACCTCGGCGGCGACGTTGCTGTGGAAGTACTCGCGCTGCGCGGCGCGGCCGACACGGGGCTCGCGGCCGACCGGGTCCTCGATCCGGGCGTCCTCGGTGAAGTGGGTGAGGATGGCGTCGATGTCGCCCTCGTTCACCTTGCGGAAGTACTCCGCGACGATCTCCTTGCGCTTCTGCTCGTCCAGCATGGGGTTCCTCCACGGTCGTGATCGACGTACGTACGTACGCGGGCGTGACCGTAGGCGCGTGGCTTAAAGCCGCGCTTAAGACGCCGCGCGGGCGGCTGCGGACATACGTCCACCCCCGGCCGTCAGGGGCCGGGGGTGGACGGGTAGGGGCGGACACGGGGTCCGCCGGGCGCCGGCGGCTAGCCGAAGATCCAGAACCGTTCGCGCTGGAAGGGGTAGGTGGGCAGGTCCACGCCGTGGGCCCCGCTGCCCTCGAACACCGCCGCCCAGTCGACCGGTTCGCCGGCGCTGTGGAAGGCGGCGGCCAGGGCCAGCGGCGCGTCGGCCGCCCGGTCCGGGTCCGGGGCGGGGGCCGGGGCGGCCAGGGCCTCGGCGAGGCCCTCGGTCCAGTCCTCGCCGAGCGGTTCCCCGGACTCGGCGTCCAGGAGGGCGATTTCCGGCCGTGCCGTCGCCGTCACCCGGGGCCGGCCGCCGTCCGCGAGGACGGCCAGCACCTCGACGGCCTCCTCCAGGGAGAGCGCGCCCGCGACGTGCGCGGCGGCGAGCCGGCCGGGGCCGGACACCAGCAGCGCCTGCGGGGCCAGCCCCCAGCTCTCGTACAGCCGGAAGAGGGCCACCTCCTCGGCGAAGGCCTCGGCGACGGGCGGGAAGGGGGCCGCCAGCCGGACGTCGAGGTGCGCCCGTACGGCGTCCCAGGCGTCGGCGAAGACGGGCCGGGCCACGTACAGGGCGTCCGCGAGGCCGCGTACGGCTCCGGTGAACGCGATCCGCGCGGAGCCGGCGACGACGACCCGGGGGTCGTCATCACCCCGTTCGACCGCGCCGAGCGCCCCCAGCAGCTCCTCGCGGTCCCCGGCGAGTACGACCGCCCGGTGTTCGAAGGCGGCCCGGCCGGTGGCCAGCGTGAAGCCGACGTCGGCGGGGTCGAGGGCGGGGTCCTCGGCGAGTGCCGCGCCCAGGCGCGCCGCCTGGGCCCGCAGCGCCCCCGGGGTGCGGCCGGACAGCGGGACCGCGACGGCCCCCGGGGCGCCGCCGGGCCGGCCGGCCCGGGCAGGCTCCTCGGCGGGCGGCGCTTCGAGGACGATGTGGACCTGGGTGCCGCTGGCGCCGAGCGAGGAGACCCCGGCCCGGCGCGGGCGGCCGGTCTCCGGCCACGGGGTGGGCTCGGTGACCAGGCGTACGGCGCCCGCCGACCAGTCCACGCGGCTGGTGGGCTCCTTGACGTTCAGCGTCTGCGGGAGCAGGGCGTGGCGCAGGGCCAGCACCGTCTTGATGACGCCGGTGACGCCGGAGGCGGACTGCGGGTGGCCGATGTTGGACTTGACGGTCGACAGCAGCAGCGGCCGGTCCGCCGGGCGGTCCTGGCCGTACGTCGCCAGCAGGGCCTCGGCCTCGATGGCGTCGCCGAGCGGGGTTCCGGTGCCGTGGCCCTCGACCGCGTCCACGTCCCGGGCGCTCAGGCCGGCGTCGGCCAGGGCCTGCCGGATGAGGCGCTGCTGGGAGACGCCGCTGGGGGCGGTGAGGCCGTTGCCGGCGCCGTGGTGGTTGACCGCGGAGCCCCGTACGACGGCCAGGACCGGGTGGCCCAGGCGCCGCGCCCGGGACAGGCGTTCGACGAGCACCATGCCGGCGCCCTCGCCCCAGCCGGTGCCGTCGGCGTCTTCGGAGAAGGGCTTGCAGCGGCCGTCGGCGGCGGCGCCGCCCATGTGGTGCCAGGCGACCGGGGCGGACAGGACGGTGACGCCGCCGGCGAGGGACATCGCGCACTCGCCGCGCCGGACCGACTGGACGGCCAGGTGCAGGGCGACGCCGGACGAGGAGCAGCCGGTGTCGACGGTCAGGGTCGGGCCGTGGATGTCGAGGGCGTAGGCGACCCGGCCGGAGGCGATGGCCGGGGCGATGCCGCTGCCGAAGTGCGGTTCGCTCTCCTCGGGGATCCGCTCGGTGGGCAGGAAGCCCTGGTAGCCGACGCCGAGGTAGAGGCCGATCTGCTCGTCGGTGAGCCCGCGGGGGTCGACCCCGGCGCGCTCGAATGCCTCCCAGGCGGTTTCGAGGAGGATCCGCTGCTGGGGGTCCATGACGAGGGCCTCGGCCTCGGAGATGCCGAAGAAGGCGGCGTCGAACTCGCCGATGCCGCGCAGCAGTCCGGCCTGGCTGAGCGTCTTGACGGCCTGGAAGCCCTCCCCGCCCTCGCCCTCGGCCGCGCCCTCGGTGGCGGCGTCGGCGATCCGCCAGCCGCGGTCGCGCGGCAGGTCCCCGACGAGGTCCTCGCCCTCGGAGACGGCCTGCCACAGCTGTTCGGGGGTCTCGATGCCGCCGGGGAGGCGGCAGCTCATGCCGACGATGACGACGGGGTCCTCGTCCCCGGCGGCGCCGTGGCCGTCGGTGGCGGGCGCGGCCGGCTCCTGCTCGCCGGAGCCGAGGAGTTCGGTGCCGAGGAAGCGGGCGAGGGCGACCGGGCTCGGGTGGTCGTAGACCAGGGTGGCCGGGAGCGTCAGTCCGGTCGCGTCGGTGAGCCGGTTGCGCAGTTCGACGACGGTGAGCGAGTCGAAGCCGAGTTCCTTGAAGGCCCGGCCCGCTTCGATCGCCTCGCCCGAGGCGTGGCCGAGCACGGAGGCCGCCCGGTCCCGTACGAGGTCGGTCAGCAGGGTGGTGCGCTCGCCCGGGGAGGCCGCGCGCAGGCTGCGGACCAGCTCGGAGGAGGAGTCGTCGGCGGGCCGGGGCGCGGTGGGCGCGGCCTGCGGCACGAGGTCGGTGAGCAGGGCGCTGGGGCGCTCGGAGGTGAAGCCGGGGGCGAAGCGGGCCCAGTCCACGTCGGCGACGGCGACGAAGGTCTCGTCGTGTTCGACGGCCTGGACCATGGCGTTCAGGGCGGCCCGCGGATCCATTTCGAGGACGCCGCGGCGGCGCATGTACTCCTCGGCCCCTTCCAGTTCCATCATGCCGCCGCCGCCCCAGGCGCCCCAGGCGAGGGAGGTGGCGCTCCGGCCGCGGGCCCGGCGCCGCTGCGCGAGGGCGTCGAGGTAGGCGTTGGCGGAGGCGTAGGCGGTGTGCCGGGCCGCGCCCCACACCCCGGAATTGGAGGAGAAGAGGACGAAGGCGTCGAGGTCGGCGTCGGCGAGGAGGGCGTCGAGGTGGTCGGCGCCGGCCACCTTGGCGGCCGAGAGCGCCTCGAACTCCTGCGCCGTGGTCTCGCCGGCGAGGGTGTACTGCGGGACGCCGACGGCGTGGACGACCGCGGTCAGGGGCTGTCCGGCCGGGATCGCGTCGAGGACCGCCTCCAGCTGTGCGCGGTCCGCCACGTCGCAGGCGGCGAGGGTCACCTCGGCGCCCAACGCCCTTATCTCGGCGGCGAGTTCCGTCGCGCCCGGGGTGTCGGGGCCGCGCCGGCCGACGAGGACGAGGTGGGCGGCGCCGGTGGCGGCGAGGCGGCGGGCGACCTGTGCGCCGACGCCTCCGGTGCCGCCGGTGACCAGGACGGTCCCGGACGGCTCCCAGCGGCGGACCGGCTCGCGGTCGCCGAGCGGGGCGCGCACCAGGCGGCGGCCGAGGACGCCGCTGGTACGGACGGCGACCTGGTCCTCGTCGCCGTAGCCGCCGGCGAGGAGCCGGGCGAGCCGGTCCAGTGCCCGCTGGTCCAGGGCCGGCGGCAGGTCGACGAGACCGCCCCAGCTGCCCGGCTGTTCGAGGGCGACCACCCGGCCGAGGCCCCAGACGCGGGCCTGCGCGGGTATGGCCGGGGCGTCCGCGCGGCCGGCGGCGACGGCTCCCCGGGTGGCGGCCCAGTGCCGGGCGGTGATCCCGGCGTCGGCCAGGGCCTGGACGAGGACGTGGGTGCCGGTGGCGCCGGCCGCCTCGTCGAGGGCGAGGAGGGAGAGGACCCCGCCGAGGCCGGGCAGGGCGGCGGTGGTCTCGCCGAGCCGGGCGGTGAGGGCCGCGCGGTCGGCGGCGGCCGGGTCGGTTTCGAAGAGGACGGTTTCGACGCCGCGGGCCGCGAGGCCGGCGGCGACCGTACCCGCCACGCCGCCCGCGGCGGGCGGGGCGACGATCAGCCAGGTGCCGGCCGGGGCGGGCGCGGCGGCGGGCCCGGCGGTCAGCGGGGTCCAGGTGACCTTGTAGCGCCAGGAGTCGAGGGTGGAGCGGGCCTGCTGTCCGCGCCGCCAGGTGGCGAGGGCGGGCAGCAGCTCGCCGAGGGCCCGGCGCTCGTCGAGGGCGAGGGTGCCGGCCAGGGCCTCCAGGTCCTCGGCCTCGACGGCGGCCCAGAAGCGGGCCTCGGTCTCGTCGGCGCCGGCGGGTCCGGTGGCCGGCGCCTCGGGCCGGACGGGGGCGGGCTTGAGCCAGTAGCTCTGGCGTTGGAAGGCGTACGTGGGCAGGGCGACGGTGGTGGCGTCCGGGCCGCTGAGGGCGGTCCAGTCGACGTCGACGCCGCGGGTCCAGGCGGTGGCCAGGGAGGTGGTGAAGCGGGCCAGGCCGCCCTCACCGCGCCGCAGGGTGCCGGTGGCCAGGATCTCCGTGCCCGCGGCCTCCGCCGTCTCCACCAGCCCGTACGTCAGCACCGGGTGCGCGCTGGACTCCACGAACGCCCGGAACCCGTCGGCCAGCAGGGAGCGGACGACCGGCTCGAAGGACACCGGCCGGCGGCAGTTCTCGTACCAGTACGCCGCCGTCAGCTCGGGACCCTCCAGCA